>MWBK01000128.1 GCA_002069025.1 Bacteroidetes bacterium ADurb.Bin302
AAAGCGTTGGTATCTCTGATGTATTGGCAAAATCAAAGGGTTCATCAAATCCTCATAATTTAGTTAAAGCAACAATTTTAGCTTTGTCTGAAATGAGAGACGCTTATACGGTTGCAAAAAATAGGGGTGTATTAGTAGAAAAAGTGTTCACCGGTAAATAAATTAACTATGACAACAATAAAAGTAAAACAGGTTAAGAGTAGAATTGGATCTCCAAGAGTACAAAGAAGTACTTTGGATTCACTGGGTTTGAAAAAAATGAATGCGGTGGTTGAACATGAGGAAACACCACAAATCCTTGGAATGATTAATAATGTTAAACACCTTGTAAAGATTGTAAAGTAAATCTTTCGGATGAATTAAAAAATAAACAAAATGGATTTAAGCAATTTGAAACCTGCAGAGGGTTCGGTAAAAATACGTAAAAGAGTTGGTCGCGGTTCTGGTTCTGGCATGGGCGGTACTTCAACTCGTGGTCACAAAGGTGCAAAATCTCGTTCAGGATACTCAAAGAAGATTGGTTTTGAAGGTGGTCAAATGCCTATGCAAAGAAGATTGCCAAAATTTGGCTTTAAAAACTTCAATCGTGTAGAGTATAAAGCTATTAACTTGTCTACATTGCAAGCTTTGGCTGACGAGAAAAAAATGGAAAAAATCGGCATCGAAGAATTAATTGAAGCTGGTTTTGTATCTTCAAAGCACAAAGTAAAAATTTTAGCAAAAGGCGAAATAACATCTAAATTAGAAGTTTCTGCTCATGCGTTTTCTAAAACTGCAGTAGAAGAAATTGAAAAAGCAGGTGGTACGGTGGTAACTTTATAATCCGTTATCATGAAAAAATTTATTGAAACAATACGGAATATATTTAAGATAGAGGAGCTTAAAAGTAGACTAGCCATTACATTTCTTTTGGTTATAGTTTATCGTTTTGGTTCCTATATCGCTCTTCCGGGTATAGACACAACACAACTTTCTGAACTGAGTAAACAAACTAGTGGAGGTTTAATGATGTTGTTGGATATGTTCTCTGGTGGTGCTTTCTCTAATGCATCAATTTTTGCATTGGGGATTATGCCGTATATCTCGGCATCAATCGTAGTGCAATTATTAGGTATGGCTTTCCCATATTTCCAAAAATTGCAACGTGAAGGAGAAAGCGGTCGCCAACGCATGAATCAAATCACTCGCTATTTGACTATTTTGATTTTATTGCTTCAAGGACCTGCATATTTGATCAATTTAAGAATGCAAGTAGGATCAGTTGTTCCTGAAGGTGCATTTTTTATGATCACATCTGTATTGATTTTGGCAGCCGGTAGTATGTTTGTACTATGGTTAGGCGAACGTATTACAGAAAAGGGTGTAGGTAATGGTATTTCATTTATCATCTTAGTAGGTATTATAGCGCGTTTTCCAAGAGCAATTGTAGGTGAGTTTTCATCTCGTTTGCACGAGGCTGCCGGTGGTTTAGTATTGTTCTTGGCGGAGATAGTATTCTTGTTAGTAGTAATAGGATTTAGTGTATTATTAGTTCAAGGTACTCGTAAAGTTCCTGTACAATATGCAAAACGTGTTGTAGGTAATCAACAATATGGTGGTGTTCGTCAATACATTCCATTAAAAGTGAATGCAGCAAATGTAATGCCTATCATTTTTGCTCAAGCGATTATGTTCATTCCGGCATCTTTATCTGGTTTATTTGCGTCAGATGGAGAAGTTAGTAATTTTGCCATGACTTTTATGGATAATAACAGTTTTTGGTATAATTGTGTGTTCTTTTTACTGATTATCGCATTTACGTATTTTTATACAGCAGTAACAGTAAATCCTACTCAAATGGCGGAAGAGATGAAACGTAATAATGGTTTTATTCCGGGTATTAAACCAGGAAAGAAAACAGCTGAGTATTTGGATACAATTATGTCTAGAATTACATTACCAGGTTCTATATTCTTGGGTATTGTAGCTATCTTGCCTGCGTTTGCAGGATCTGAATGGTTAGGCGTAAGCGCATCTTTTGCTCAATTTTTTGGAGGAACATCTCTTTTGATTATGGTAGGTGTTGTTCTAGACACACTACAACAAATCGAAAGCTATTTATTAATGCGTCATTATGATGGATTGATGAAAGGTGGAAAAATAAAAGGGAGAAGTGGCTCGATAGCCGCATATTAAAAATAAAGATGATATATCTTAAAACTCCGGAAGAGATTGCAATATTAAAAAAAAGCAATAGGCTTGTCGGAAAAACATTGGCAGAAGTCGCAAAGGCGATTGAAATTGGAGTAACAACACTTGAATTAGATAAAATTGCAGAGGATTTTATTCGTGCAAATGGTGCAACTCCTGGTTTTTTAGGTTATAATGGTTTCCCAAATACTTTATGTATTTCCGTAAATGAGCAAGTTGTTCATGGAATACCATCTAAATATACTTTGAAAGACGGTGATATAGTTTCGGTAGATTGCGGAACAATAATTGATGGATTTTATGGAGACTCAGCATTTACATTTTGTGTTGGAAATGTTGATGAAAAGACACAAAAACTTCTAAGGACTACTCGTGAAGCTTTATACAAAGGTATAGAAATGGCTATTCATGGGAACCGAATAGGAGATGTGGGATATGCAATTCAGCATCATTGTGAAGCAGTTGGTTTCTCTGTAGTAAGAGAAATGGTAGGACATGGAGTAGGACGCAATATGCATGAAGCTCCTGAGGTACCAAATTATGGAAAACGTGGTCAGGGTATACTTTTGAAAGAAGGAATGACAATTGCTATAGAGCCAATGATAAATATGGGTAACAAGGGTATTGTTTTTGAAAAAGATGGTTGGACCGTTCGTACCATAGATAGAAAACCATCCGCTCATTTTGAACATACAATTGCAATTCATAAAGGAGAAGCAGAAATATTATCATCGTTCGATTATGTAGATGAAGTTTTAAGTCACAAATCATAAATGTCAAAACAAACAGCGATAGAGCAAGATGGAACCATCGTAGAAGCATTGTCAAACGCAATGTTTCGAGTAGAATTGGAAAATGGGCATGAAATTACAGCTCACATATCGGGTAAGATGCGTATGCATTATATTCGTATATTACCTGGTGATAAGGTGCGTGTTGAAATGTCACCTTATGATTTGAGTAAAGGAAGAATTTCGTTCAGATACAAATAATTTAAATTTTAAATAATGAAAGTCAGAACATCTGTTAAAAAACGCAGTGATGATTGCAAAATCGTCAGAAGAAAAGGTCGTCTTTATGTGATCAACAAAAAAGATCCAAAGATGAAACAACGTCAAGGTTAATAATTTACCAAAATCATATAAAATAGTTTATGGCTATAAGAATTGCAGGAGTAGATTTACCTCAGAATAAGAGAGGTGAAATAGGTTTAACCTATATCTACGGAATAGGAAGAAACAGCGCCAACAAAATATTGTCGGAAGCTGGTGTCGACAAAGACATTCAAGTTAAAGATTGGACAGATGACCAAGCGGCAAAAATCCGTGACATCCTTTCCTCTAAATTTAAAGTGGAAGGTGATTTGCGTTCTGAGGTACAATTGAACATTAAACGTTTAATGGATATTGGCTGCTATCGCGGTATTCGTCATCGTTTAGGTTTACCATTGCGTGGCCAAAGTACAAAAAACAATGCACGTACGCGCAAAGGAAAGAAGAAAACAGTTGCAAACAAGAAAAAGGCAACTAAGTAATTAATTGTAGAACAGAAAATAAATTAAGATATGGCAAAAAAAACTGCCGCTACTAAAAAAAGAGTAGTGAAAATAGATGGAACTGGTCAAGCCCACGTATGTTCATCATTTAACAATATAATTGTTACGATTACAAATGCCCAAGGAGAAGTAATTTCTTGGTCGTCTGCAGGTAAAATGGGTTTTCGCGGTTCAAAAAAGAATACACCGTATGCAGCTCAAATGGCAGCACAAGATTGTGCAAAGGTTGCATTTGATTTGGGTCTGCGTAAAGTAAAAGCTTACGTAAAAGGTCCGGGTAATGGAAGAGAATCTGCTATTCGTACAATTCATGGAGCAGGTATAGAGGTAACAGAAATTGTAGATGTAACACCGCTACCTCACAATGGTTGCCGTCCTCCTAAAAGACGTAGAGTATAATAAGTTAAACCGCTAAAAATAGAATAAAATGGCAAGATATACAGGACCTAAAACAAAAATAGCGCGTAAGTTTGGAGAAGCAATATTTGGCGCTGACAAAGTTTTGTCTAAGAAGAATTATCCTCCCGGTCAACACGGTAATTCTCGTAAACGTAAAACTTCTGAATACGGTGTTCAGTTGAAAGAAAAACAAAAAGTTAAATATACTTATGGTGTTTTGGAAAAACAATTCTCAAATTTGTTTGACAGAGCATCTCGCACAAAAGGTATTACTGGTGAGGTTTTATTACAATTGTTGGAATCTCGTTTAGACAATGTTGTATTCCGTTTAGGAATGGCTCCTTCTCGTTCGGCTGCACGTCAATTAGTAGGGCACAAACATGTTGTTGTTAATGGAGAAGTTGTAAATATTCCTTCTTTTCAAGTAAAACAAGGTGATGTTGTTGCAGTTCGCGAAAAATCTAAATCATTAGAGGTTATTGTGAATGCATTAAGTGGATTTAATCATAGTAAATACCCATGGTTAGAGTTTGATGAATCTTCTATGTCTGGAAAATTCTTACACATGCCAGATCGTGCAGATATTCCGGAAAATATTAAGGAACAATTAATCGTCGAACTTTATTCTAAATAATGTAGAATTATGGCTATATTACCATTTCAAAAACCAGAAAAAGTTATCATGTTGGAGGCAGACACGTTCCATGGTAAGTTTGAATTCAGACCATTGGAGCCGGGCTTCGGTATTACTATCGGTAATGCTTTACGCCGCATCTTGCTTTCTTCATTGGAGGGCTTTGCCATCACATCGTTAAGGATTGATGGAGTACAACACGAATTTGCTACAGTTCCTGGAATAATGGAGGATGTAACGAATATTATCTTAGCTTTAAAACAAGTTCGTTTTAAACAACTTGTTGAAGGTGTGGATAGTGAAAAAGTTACAATCGACGTAGCAGATACAACCACATTTAAGGCAGGTAATATTGGTAAACATTTAACTGCTTTTGAGGTATTGAATCCGGATCTTTTAATATGTACAATGGATCCTAAGGCATCTTTCCATATCGAATTAACGATTAACAAAGGACGTGGATATGTTCCTGCTGATGAAAATCGTGGCTTAGTTCAAGGATTAGATGTTATACCAATAGACTCTATTTACACACCTATTGTTAATGTTAAATATTCTGTTGAAAACTACCGTGTAGAACAAAAAACAGACTATGAAAAATTAGTAATAGAAATTGATACAGATGGTTCTATTCATCCTAAGGAAGCTTTGAAAGAATCTGCAAAAATATTGATTCATCACTTTATGTTGTTCTCTGATGAGAAAATAACAATTGATTTCAATGATTCAGAGGGTGGAGAAGAATTTGATGAAGATGCATTGCATATGCGTCAGTTGTTGAAAACTAAGTTAGTTGATCTTGATTTGTCAGTACGTGCATTAAATTGCTTAAAGGCTGCTGATGTTGAAACTTTAGCTGAGTTGGTTTCTTTCAACAGAAATGATTTGTTGAAATTCCGCAATTTTGGTAAGAAATCGTTAGTAGAGTTAGATGCTAAATTGGCAAGTTTGAACTTGTCGTTTGGTATGGACATTTCTAAGTATAAATTAGATAAAGAGTAATACGAGATGAGACATAATAAGAAATTTAATCATTTGGGAAGAAAAGCGAATCATCGCAATGCAATGTTGTCAAACATGGCTGTTTCCCTAATTAAGTATAAGAAGATCAATACTACGCTCGCAAAGGCAAAAGAATTGCGTAAGTTTGTTGAGCCGTTGATTACAAAATCAAAAGAGGATACAACTCATTCTAGAAGAATCGTTTTTTCAGCTTTACAGAATAAGGAAGCAGTTACAGTTCTTTTCGGTGAAATTTCTCAACGCATAGCCGATCGTCCCGGTGGTTATACACGTATTTTGAAAACAGGCTTCCGTTTAGGAGATGCTGCTCAAATGTGTTTCATTGAGTTTGTTGATTACAACGAAAACATGTTGAAAGATACAGCATCAAAGAAGAAAACTAAAACACGTCGTGCTGGTGCAAAGAAAGCAGTAGAAGCAAAAGTTGAAACAGCAGAAGTAGTAGAGGATGCAATTAAAGAAAATCCTGTAGCAGAAACACCTGCTGCTGAATAACTTTATTTATATTATAAAAAGGGATAAGACTTAATCTTATCCCTTTTTTTGTGTAAATAATTATGCTATATTTGCACACTGCAAATTAATTAATATGCTTACATATAAAAGGATCTTATTAAAATTGAGTGGTGAGTCGCTTATGGGCGAACAAGGCTATGGAATAGATTCAAAGCGTTTGTCTCAATATGCTGAACAAATCAGTGAAATAGCTTCAATGGGGGTGCAGATAGCAATAGTTATTGGTGGCGGAAATATATTTAGAGGTTTGAGTGGTGCTGCAAAAGGATTTGATCGTGTTAAAGGTGATCAGATGGGAATGTTGGCTACTGTGATTAATAGTATGGCACTAAGCTCTGCTTTAGATGCTTTGAATGTAAAGAATAGGGTACTTACAGCTATAGGTATGGAACCTATAGGTGAATTATATAGTAGTTCTAAGGCAATAAAATGTATTGAAGCAGGTGAGATTGTAATTGTATCAGGAGGTACAGGAAATCCATTCTTTACTACTGATACAGCTTCTGCCTTGCGTGGTATAGAAGTGAAAGCTGATTTGATGCTAAAAGGTACTCGTGTTGATGGTGTTTATACAACAGATCCGGAAAAAGATCCTAAAGCAGAAAAATTCTCTGAGATAACTTTCGATGAGATATACAACAGAAATTTGAAGATTATGGATTTAACGGCGACTACGCTGTGTAAAGAAAACAGACTGCCAATATATGTATTTAATATGGATGTGTATGGTAATTTGAAACGTGTCATCTCTGGTGAAAAAATAGGAACTTTAGTAAAATAACAATAATATATACAACAATGCTTGATGTTCAGAAAAATTTAAAAGATGCTATCGAGAAAATGGAAAATTCAATGTTCTTTTTGGATGAGTCTCTTGCACACATACGTGCCGGTAAGGCAAATCCAAGAATCTTAGATGGCGTGAAAGTTGAATATTATGGAACTCTGACTCCTCTTAGTAATGTAGCTAATATAAACACACCTGATGCTAAATCGATAGTAGTACAACCATGGGAAAAATCGATGCTTCGTGAAATTGAAAAAGCAATTTTAGCATCAGAGGTTGGTATTACTCCAGAGAATAATGGTGAAGTTATCCGTTTAGGAATACCTCCGTTAACAGAAGAAAGACGTCGTAATTTAGTAAAACAATCTAAACAAGAGGGTGAAGATGCTAAGATTAGTATACGTACAGCACGTAGAGAGGCTATTGATAATCTTAAGAAATCAGTAAAAGAAGGAATGCCTGAGGATGTTGAAAAAGATGCTGAATCTGAAATTCAGAAAGTACACGATAAATATATTAAACAAGTTGACGAGATAGTCTTTGAAAAAGAAAAAGAGATTATGACGGTATAACTTCCTTGTATGAGGGTATTTCTTTTCGTTTTAACTGCGCTCCTTGCGACACAAGTTGTATATTCTTCAAATGATTCAATACAACATACTGAATCAGACACTTTAACGCAAGTTTATTGTCCCGTTGTAAAAAAGAGTTGGTTCGCTGTGCCGATTGTTTTTTATCAAGAGGAAACAAGTGCAGGTGTAGGTGCTTCAGGAGGTTATTATTTTAAAAGTCAAAATCTTAAAAAGATAAGTAGTATTTCGGGAAGTATTATTTACACATTTTTAAATCAAGCTAAAATTAATATTAATCCACGCTTTTATACACCTAAAGAAAAATTTTATTTTACGGGGAATTTGAACTTACGTTATTATCCCGAATTGTTTTTTGGAATAGGTAATGATGCTCTTGATGAGTCTGTTAAATACACGTCTGAGGCTTTTAGTTTGAATTTTCAGCCATTCTATGCGGTTACTCCCAATTTTCATGTGGGTTTATATTTGTCTTGTTTAGGGGAAAAATTGAAATTGGACGAGGAAACAGAGAAAAAGAGACCTGAATTAATAGAAAAGTATGGAAAAGCAGGATGGGATCCTTATTTTATGTGGGCTTTTGGAGCTCAGTTGATGTATGATACTCGTGATAATCAATTCTATCCACAGAAATTTAGCAATTTCATAAAATTGTCAGCATTTACCAATTTAAAAGCTTTAGGTAGTAGTTATGACGTTACTTCGCTTACATTAGACATAAGACAATATATTCCAACATGGGTTGGTCAAGTTTTTGCATGGCAAATATATGCAGATGCGCGTTTTGGAAAAGAAATTCCTTTTCGTATGTTGCCGACCTTAGGTGGCAGTGATAATTTACGCGGTTTCAGGGAACGTAAATTCACCGATAATTTTATGTTCGAATTTCAAGCAGAGTATAGAATTCCTATTTGGTGGAGGTTAAAAGCTGCAGTATTTTGCTCTGTTGGAGATGTAATAGATATATATGATCCTCATATACAAAAGATAAAAGTCGGATACGGCTTAGGTCTAAGGTGTAGATTGAATGACGCGAGGGTTCATTTAAGGGTCGATGTGGCCGGAAATAATTATGGCGAATTTAAGTTTTATATAACAGCAACAGAGGCTTTCTAATATGCAATTCGGATTGGTTCTACGAACAACAGGTAGTTGGTATGAGATTTGTACCGATAATGGTGACATGGTTTCATCTCGTATCAAGGGTAAATTTCGTTTACAAGGGATTCGTACAACCAATCCCATAGCAGTGGGTGATAGGGTAGGTATAGATGGCGATAGTATTGTAGAAATTTGTCCACGTGTAAATTATATGATACGTAAATCGTCCAACTTATCAAAAAAATCGCAAATTATAGCGGCAAATATTGATCAGGCTTTTTTAATGGTTTCTGTACGTGAGCCTGAAACCCCCGCAGAATTTATAGATCGTTTTTTAGTTACCGCAGAAGCCTATAAAATACCGGTTACTATAGTTTTTAATAAAATCGATTTGTATAATACTACTGACAAGGAAATGCTGAATGCGTATATGCGTTTATATTCTATTTTAGGATATCACTGCCATGCGGTTTCTGTTAAAACAGGTGAGGGAATTGAAGAAATAAAAGAAAAGCTTCGTAATAAAATAACATTATTTTCAGGTAATTCAGGTGTAGGTAAATCATCATTTATAAATATTCTCCATCCTTCTTTTAATACAAAAACAGCAGCTATATCTGAAGTTCATCACACAGGAATGCATACAACAACTTTTTCAGAGATGCTACCATATAATGGTGGATATGTAATAGATACTCCTGGGGTAAAAGGCTTCGGAGTAATAGATATGGTTGCGGGAGAGGTTGGACACTATTTCCCGGAAATTTTTTCAGCTTCAAAGGAATGCAGATTTGCTAATTGTATACATAAAGATGAACCCGGCTGTGCAGTGATAAAGGCCGTAGAAAAACATTATATCAGCAAGTCAAGATATGCAAGCTACTTAAGCATATTGGAAGATGAAAGTGAAAATAAATATAGATAGTTTTAATAATAAACTTACTTATCTTTCGTTGTATTATTAATGGCATCATCAATTTACGATATTCAACAATACACTAAGGCTGTATTTATAGTTCTTGCAGTGATAATAGCAGGCCTGTCTTTTTATGTTACACATAATTTGGTAAATAGTTTGTCTATAGAAGAGAAGGCTAGAATGGAAATATGGGCAAATGCAACTCGCGAATTAGTAAGTATGCCTGATGGATGTGATCTAACATTCGTTCAAGAGGTAATATCCGAAAATACTACGATTCCTGTTGTTCTTGCAGACACTTCATTTAGGGTCTTGTCTTATAGAAATTTAGAAAAAGATGATTATACAGAGGCAGAATTAACTGCAATAGCGCGAAGTTTTGCTGCTGCTCGTAAATCAATAGTAGTAACAATGGATGATGGTGAGAAACAATATATCTGTTATGGTAATTCTTTATTGCTTAAAAAGTTGGCATATTTTCCCATAGTTCAATTTATGGTTGTTGCATTGTATCTTATACTTGTAGTATTGGTGTTGTTAGCAATGAAGCGTGCTGAACAAAATAAAGTATGGGTAGGTTTATCTAAAGAAACAGCTCACCAGTTGGGTACTCCAATTTCGTCAATGTTAGCTTGGACTGAGATATTAAAGACTAAATATCCTGATGATAAGATGATGTTCGAAATGGAAAAAGATGTCAATCGTTTAAGAACTATTGCCGAGCGTTTTTCACAAATAGGTTCTAAAACAGAATTTGAATTGGTTGAAATAAATCAACTCATAACAAAATCACTAACATATATTCGCACACGTATTTCAAAAAAAGTAAACATAGAATTTTGTTCAGGGAGTACATATTATGTAATGATTAATATTCCATTATTCGAATGGGTTATAGAAAATCTATGTAAAAATGCAGTAGATGCAATGAATGGGGAAGGTGGCATAACTATATATATTGGAGATAAAGAATCGAATGTATTCATAGATATTACAGATACGGGGAAGGGGATCTCTAAAAAAAATATTAAAAAAGTATTTAATCCCGGCTTTACTACAAAAAAACGTGGCTGGGGCTTAGGTTTGTCATTGGCACATCGAATCATAGAAGAGTATCATAAAGGAAAAATCTACGTCAAACACTCTGAAATTAATAAAGGTACAACCTTCAGAATCGAATTAAAAAAAGTATGATGTTGATAAATCTGCATTTGTTTTCTAATCACTAAAAATATCGTGTAAAAAGTTTTTTGATTCGTGAAAAATACTTACCTTTGTCCCCACTTTTATAGAAGTATTTGGTATGCCGATAGTTTCCAAGTATCTGATTCCGCTGAAAAGCGATGATAATCTGAATGCAACATATAGCTTTGTGCTAAATGATAATTTCTTTGAGTCGTTAGAAGATGCAGAAATTAAAAAAGGTGACGTAAAAGCTTATTTGAAAGTTAAAAAACTAGGTGAAGCTTTTTGTATCGATGTGTTGATGGATGGTTCTGTTGAAGTTCCTTGTGTTCGTTGCTTAGATCCTGTGACTGTGGAAATAAAAGTAGATGAACACTTAAAGGTAAGTTATGGTGAGGCTTATTTAGAGGAAGATGATGATAGAGTTATAATTCCTGAAGATTCTGAGGGTATAGATATGGAATGGTTGATGTATGAATTCATCGTTTTATCAATACCGATACAGCATAAACACAAAGAAGGAGATTGTAATAAACAAATGGAAAGTTTACTTAGCAATTACGAAAATCAATTAAACGAACAAGCAGATCCCCGTTGGGATGCTTTAAAATCATTAATAAAGAACAATTAAATATAGAAAATTATGGCACATCCTAAAAGAAGACAATCAAAAACAAGAACAGCAAAACGTAGAACTCATGATAAAGCCGTTGCTCCTACAATGGCAACTTGTCCTAATTGCGGTGCCTTACATATATCTCACACAGTATGTGGTGAATGTGGCTATTATCGTGGAAAATTGGCAGTAGAACAAACTGCAAACGCATAAATCTGATTACTAAGCAAATACAAATTATTTTGTAATTTTATTAGTAATTGTTGGTATTTTTAAAAATAAGTTTGTACGTTTGTGTCGTAGTATTGATACATGATAATATAAAGAGTTTTTATAAAAATGAAAAATTTAGCATTAAACAATAATTGGTGGTGGCAACGCTTTATGAATTAAGGTGGATGTGCGCTCGTGTTGTTTAATGAATCTCATAAAGAGTCGTAGGGAATCCACCTGCGACTCTTTTTTTATTAATTATAATGTCAAAATATGGAAAAAATTGTGTTTCGATGGCGTAAGTTGTGCCGATATTAATAAAAAGGTGTTTCTTAAAAATTTAGTACTCAATAATAATTTTAAATATATTTATCATGAAAACAACAAAAAAAATAGTCCTTTCAGAAGACGAGATGCCGAAATACTGGTATAATGTGTTGGCCGATATGCCAAATAAACCACTTCCTCCTCTTAATCCAAAAACCAAACAACCGGTTTCTCTATCAGATTTGGAACCTATATTTGCAAAAGGTCTTATAGCACAAGAAGTTTCAACAGAACGTTGGGTTGAAATTCCTGAAGAGGTGCGTAATTTGTATCGTATATATCGCCCAACACCATTGGTACGTGCTTCCGGTTTGGAAAAAGCCTTAGATACTCCCGCAAAGATTTATTTTAAAAACGAAAGTGTTAGTCCGGTAGGTTCGCACAAATTGAATTCTGCAATACCTCAAGCTTATTATAATAAGATTGAAGGCGTGAAGTCAATTACTACTGAAACAGGTGCAGGACAATGGGGTAGTGCCATGAGTATTGCTTGTAAGCATTTCGGTTTGAACTTGAATGTTTATATGGTAAAAGTTAGTTATGATCAAAAACCATATCGTAAGGCAGTAATGAATACCTACGGAGCTAATGTTTTCCCTTCTCCTAGTGATACAACAGAGATAGGAAGGAAGATGCAGAAACAATTCCCCGGTACTAGTGGAAGTTTAGGCATGGCTATTTCTGAGGCTGTAGAAGAGGCTTTAAAGGATCCACACACAAAATACACATTAGGTAGTGTGCTTAATCATGTAATGTTGCATCAGACTATAATAGGTTTGGAAGCTGAAAAGCAGATGGAGATTGCAGGCGATTATCCTGATGTTGTTATCGCTTGTTTTGGCGGTGGTTCTAACTTTGGTGGTATATCACTTCCATTCTTGCGTCACAAGTTCGCAGAAGGCAAGGATATACGTTTAATTGCTGCAGAACCAGCATCTTGTCCTAAACTTACGCGTGGTAAGTTTGAATATGATTTTGGCGACACAGAAGGATATACCCCATTATTGCCTATGTATACTTTAGGTCATGATTTTGAGCCTGCAAGTATACATGCAGGAGGTTTACGTTATCATGGTGCAGGATCTATCGTAAGTCAATTGCGTAAAGACGGATTAGTTGAAGCAGAAGATGTAAACCAAACTGAGACCTTTAAAGCCGGTATTACCTTTGCTCGTGCAGAAGGAATTATTCCCGCACCAGAATCGACCCATGCAATTGCAGTTGCTATACGTGAGGCTCTAAAGGCAAAAGAAGAAGGCAAAGAAAAGGTGATCTTGTTTAACTTGTCAGGTCATGGCTTAATTGACATGATGGCTTACGAAAATTATCTGTCAGGTAATTTGGGAGATTATGAAGTTCCACAATCAGTTATCGATAACAGTATTGATAAATTGAAAGATCTACAACCTGAATAATAATAGTAGTTCAATTTTTAAAAAAGGTATTCATTAATTTAATGGATACCTTTTTTTATCTCTCTTTTCGCTTATATCGTGGCTGAGCTGCCGATTGTTGTTTAAGCAGATGCTTATCTTTTTTATTGTAGATATCGATTTTATCTTTAGGTCTTAGACTTGCGCAATCTATAAATCCTTTTAATCTGGTTAATTCTAAATTAGTTCTTTTATCCGGAGTGTACATTGTACCATTGGATGCAGGTGTCATAACAATTCGTTCAGGTTTGTTATCTTGACCTATATATATTGTCAGTTCGCTACTTTCTGCTTTGTTAATGCCTATATATTCAGCACTGTCAGATGTAGCTTCTTCTGTTGAATCTGCTTCTTCTTTTACGAAATATATAGATAGTGCATTACCATCAACAAATAACTTATAAAGGTGCTCGTCTTTTACGTATCCTGTGAATTGTTTCCCTGATACTTGATTGTACTCTGTACTATCAGATTTCATGAACATAAATGCAGCACCTTGAACCAAAATTTTGTTTACCTTATTATCTTTTGTTAGTAGATATATCGAATCACCTGTAATTTGATTGTTTTCATTCCAAGCAATAGGAGTTCCAAACATACGCATAATTGAATCTTGCGTAGAATAGTACATCGAGTCACATATTAATTGAAAGTCTTTTTGCCATGATTGCACATTGTAATACCCTCTTATAGAGGTGACACTATCGGATGACGCATAGAATAATGTATCTCCGGTTAAAAATAGAGAATCGGCCGATGAAAAATCTATAAATGTAGCTTTTTTTGTCATGCTCCCCATT
Organism: Bacteroidetes bacterium ADurb.Bin302; assembly: GCA_002069025.1. The sequence continues at coordinate 14,289 of MWBK01000128.1, forward strand.
TTTGTCATCTCATTATATATTCCATAGTCTCCTACAAGCATAGATTTTTGCACAGAGTCTCGCAATTGAACATTTATATAACCTTTTGCTATGTTATTTTTTCTATTATAGTAGATTGTATCGGCTGTAAGTGTTCTTCCTTCCTTATCTTTAATAATTGAATTGTCTATAAGTTTTGAGTGCTCTTGCTTTGTGTCATACCAACCATATTCTGAGTATATTGTGGTACTGTCATATAAAATTGTTGATGGACCAAGTATATAAGCAATATCTGTTGCGGTATTATATTTTAAGGTGTCGGAGTACAGAATAAAATCCGGGTTTGTTAACACTACATCTTTTTGAAATACTGCTGTATTTGTGTTAGGGTAGTAGTGACCATTAATTGATGTCAATACATTTGTGCTATCAACAATTTTTCCTTTATTAAAATAGTATCCAACATTTAGTTCTCTATCGTAATTTAGGGAATCTGTATAAAGTGTCATGCCATCTTTTATCATTCGTACATGATGACGCAATTTTGCCAATTTGATATTTCCCTCGTAATGCAGTTTGTCTCCATATACAAATATACTATCTCCTTGTTCAATGCGAATATTGCCAAACGCATCTATTGTATTTTGTTTATCATGGAAAAATGCGCTATCGCAGAACATTAGTGCATTATCATGTCGGAATTGCACGTTACCACCAAGAATCTGGCAATCGGGCATACGTTCTTGATCAAAGCTTAAAGTTTCGGAATGTTCCAAATAGATAGTGGTTTTTTCGGCAAAAACCTCAATTAAAAAAACGGAACATATAACGTAAATGAGTGTTTTTTTTGTCATTTCTATTGAATCCACCCGGGATACCTAAATTTACAATCTTTATACTCTTCGTTTATATGTATAAATGTATCTTTCTGTTTGTCTTTAATCCAATCTTCAATAAGTTCTTGGTTTTTCTTTACAGTTACAATGTTTTTTAATTCCTGAAAATCATCCTGTGGATTGGCAACATGGCTTTTGATTTTTGATTTTAGTCGGATTATTGAAACCAGTTCTTTGCCTTTTTCATTGATGTAAACAAACGGTCTTGAAATTTCGCCAATTTGTAAGTTGTACACAGTTTTTGCAATATCTGCAGGTAAGTCTTGTAGTTGAAATTTCGTAGAACCATTTGTAGGATTAATCATTAATCCTTCATTTTGCTGTGTATCTTTGTCTTCAGATGAGTATAATGCAGCTTCCTCGAAGCTGAATTTACCTGTTCTTATATCTTCGGCAATGCTATCTAATTTTAATTTGGCAGCATCCTTTTGCTTGTTATCAACCTTAGGAATTAGTAATATATGTCTACAATTAACTAGGTCGTTTTTACGTTCAATTAGTTGAATGATGTGATATCCAAATTCAGTTTCTACAATGCGTGAAACTTTCTTTGGATCGTACAAAGAGAATGCAACATTTGCAAATTCGGGCACTAATTTTCCTTTACTCATAAATCCTAACTCACCGCCTTGCATTGCAGATGCACGGTCTTCCGAATAAAGAATAGCCAAAGTTGAGAATTGATATTCACCTGATTCTATTTTTTCACGGAAATCTCTTAATTCGCTTTTAATACGTTCTTCCTCTATTGGAGTAGTTTGAGGAGCAATTGAAATTATTTGAACCTCAACTTGTTCAGGTATTGTGGGGATACTATCTTTTGGAAGTTCATTGTAAAACCTTTTTACGTCAGCCGGCGTTATTTTGTTGCTACTGGTAATCTTTTGTTGCATTTCTTGTACCAAGAGTTGTTCTTCAACAGTGCGTGTCATTTCTTCTTTAATTTTCGCAATCGGTTTATTGAAATATTCTTCAACCTTTTCCTTTGAACCAATACGTTGAATAAAATATTTTATACGACCTTCTACTTGCTGTTCAACAGAAGCTTCGGATACAGTTATACTATCTAGTTTAGCTTGTGCAATAAATAATTTCTGAATTGCTATTTGTTCAGGTATTACGCAATATGGATCACCATCTATTGATTGTTTTTCATATCTCATACGCAATATTTCTGTCTCAATATCCGATTTCAATATAGGCTCATCACCGATTACCCATACAACTTGGTCAATAATTTGGTTGCTTGACAAAATAGGCATCAAACTAGTTATGCATATTAGTAGAAATGTTATATATGTTGTTTTTTTCATGTCTATTTATTTTTGTCTTCAATTGTAATAATTGTATTGTTTTTGAGTGCCTTTTGGTATAGATCTTCTTGAAAATTATGAATAAAATCTATTTTCTGTTTGTTAGCCATTATATTCATTAATTCCGGCCTAATAAATTCGTATGGTTTTGGCTCTCCGGCTTGGCATATACCTATTATTTTTAAATAGTAACTATACTCATCAGATTGCAAAACTACAGTTCCTCTTGATAATGCAGGATCATTTGCATCCATCTTTTCAGGAAGTAGGGATGAAATTTTCGAGTAATACACCCAATTATCATTAAAAAAATCGTAGTATATTGCTGTCTTTGTACAGAAGCGCATAATGTTATCTAAGTTTTCATCATTTATATTAGATAACCAGCGAGAAAGTTTTGATTGATTCGGAGTTGATGTAAGTATCTTAATGAAGATTCCTTTTACAATGGCTTCTTCCAAGGGGAAGTGCTCTTTTTGTTTTTCATAAAATGCCATTATGCTATCTTCGTTTAACTCCGGCATCTCTTGATCAATTAATTGTTGCTGATACTCATTAATAATAAGCTCTCTTCTATATATTTCAGCTAGTTCATTAATTTCATCAGTGCTTCCGACATTTCTTAGTGCTTTGTCATACATTAAAATATTTGTTGCCCATCTTTTTTTGTAGTTCTCTACAAAAATTGCACTATCTTGCCCACTAAGATCCTCAGGCATCACTTTTACAATGTCATCGTAGCTCAATACATTGCCATTGACCTCCATAATGTGATTCTTAGTAGGATCCAATTGCACAACCTTATTGCAAGAACAAAAGGCTATTACCACAATTGTGGTTAAAACGATTATTTTATGCCGTCTCATTTAACGGTTTTAAGAATGTTGTCGTATATAATCACAGGATATGTTTTACGTAAACTATCTATCCATGATTTTTCTAAAATTTCTTGATAATCATTAGATACAGGTCCCTTGATATCTTTGTATGTTTCGGGATATTCCTTTTGAATATATCCATCTACAAGAACTTCAGGAAATTTTTCGTTAATAGGAAGTGAACCTTCGTTAAATACCAAAGCATCAATTACTTGGTTTCTGCCTTGTTCATATATGCCACTTTCTATTTTTACGTTTATTGTCTTATTTACGTTTAATTGCCTCTTTAGATATTGCGATACAGAATCCTTAGGAGCTGTCTTTATGATATCAGCTGCTTTGTCTTTAATTTCTTTAGATACGCAATATACAATTATACCTTTGTAGTGAGGCTTTTTCCAACGATATTTTTCTTTGTTTTGCTCAAATTGCATTCTAAGTCCTGCAGTGTCTTTTGATGCCTTATCCCATACTTTTTCTTTACTTACGTAATATAGTAAAATGCCGTCGTAATACTCTTTCATCAACATACCGAATTCAGGGTAATGTTGTTCCAAATTACTATTTTCATAATCTGTCAGGGATGTATTTATGAATTGTGTTAAACTATCGGAATTATGTGGTCTTGTAGCAGAAAATTTATTCAAACTGTCTTTTGTAAGTACAACATTCGCGAATGTGGCGATAGTATCACCTTTACCGGCTTTATAATTGTATGTTTTTTTTATTTTATTGATAAAACTGGTATTAATGATATTCGCGCGTTCGTCTCCGTTTATACGTGATTCTATTTGCTGACGGGAATCATCTAAAGATTGTATAGGGCGTTTCTCTAAAAGTCTAATTATATGCCATCCGTATGATGCTTCTACAGGTTTAGAAATTGCTCCGCTGTCTTTTAATGCAAATGCAGCAGTTTCGAAGGTTTCATTTGTGCGTCCTATACTTAACCATGGCAATACTCCACCTTGTGACGCATTAGCTTCATCTTCCGAATATTTCTTTGCAAGTTCTGCAAAATCACTTCCGGCACTAGCCAATTTATAAATAGAATTTACAAATGTTCTTATGCTGTCAATGCTTGCCGAGTCTGCCTTTTCAGGTTTACGTTTAAATATATGTGCAACCTTAATTTCGCCATTACTTGGTCTGCGATTTGTAACTAAAATCAGATGATATCCGAACCTAGTTCTTATAGGTCCGACTACTTTCCCAATTTTTGCATCGTATGCAGCCTTTTCAAATGGATAAACCAGCATCATTCCGGTAACATATCCTAAACGACCTTTATTTTGTTTTACAGATGGGTCTTCAGATGTTTCTAAAGCAATCTTTTCAAAATTCTTTTTGTTGATTCTTTTTTTTGCAGACATAGCCTTTTCGTATGCAGCAATCGTGTCATTTTGATTTTCAATACGAAATAAAATGTGGTTAACTTCAATGTCTTCTTTTAAACGAGAATATGCTTCGTTAACTAATACCTCTTTTATGCTGTCGTCTGTAAGATATGGACGAATCAACTGATTGCGATAACTATTAAATTCGTCTTTGAACGATTTTGCTGTATCCAGTTTTTGCTCATATGCATCTGCAACCTTAAGTTTAAAGTTGATGAACAAATCTACGTATTCATCAAGTGAAATATAATTTGAGCTTGTATTGGAATTATTTTTGTGATAAAAATATTCAAACTCTTGTTTGCTTATATCTTTACCATTTATGTTCATCACAACTTGTGCATTTGTATTAATCAGAAAGAATATTGCGATTGTGCAAAAAACGATTTTTTTCATTTGTTATTCTCCTCTTGAATAGTTTGGTGCTTCTTGTGTTATTGTTACATCGTGTGGATGATTTTCTTTAACTCCGGCAGTTGTGATGCGTGTAAATTTAGCATTGTGCAATTTTTCTATATTAGAAGCACCGCAGTATCCCATACCGGCACGTAATCCACCAACTAATTGATATATTACTTCATATAAAGATCCTTTGAAAGGAACACGTGCAGCAATACCTTCAGGAACTAATTTTTTGATATCATCTTCCATATCTTGAAAATAACGATCTTTAGAACCCTTTTGCATAGCTTCTAGTGATCCCATACCTCTATATGATTTGAATTTTCTGCCATTATATATAATGGTGTCACCCGGAGATTCTTCAACTCCTGCTAGTAGTGAACCTGCCATAATACAACTTGCACCTGCTGCCAATGCCTTTACAATATCACCGGAGTATCTTATACCACCGTCACCTATTAAAGGAACTCCAGTGCCTTTAAGTGCTTTTGCTACATCATATATTGCTGATAATTGAGGAACACCTACACCTGCAATAACGCGTGTTGTGCATATAGATCCAGGTCCTATACCTACTTTAACAGCATCAGCACCTGCTTCTACCAATGCTTTAGCTGCAGCTCCTGTTGCTATATTACCTACAACTATATCTATTTGCGGGAAACGCTTTTTAGCTTCTTTAAGAATCTCTATTACACCTTTTGAATGTCCGTGAGCAGTGTCAATTATGATAGCGTCAACACCTGCATCAACTAGTGCAGACATACGATCAAAAGTATCTGCGGTAACACCAACTCCTGCGGCTACTCTTAGTCTCCCTTTTGAGTCTTTGCAAGCCATAGGTTTATCTTTGGCTTTTGTGATATCTTTATAAGTAACTAGTCCGACTAACTTACCGTCTTTGTCAACTACAGGTAATTTCTCTATTTTATGGTTTTGTAGAATTTGAGCAGCTGCTTCCAAGTCGGCTGATTGATTTGTTGTAACCAAATTTTCTTTGGTCATAACTTCCTCTATTGGACGTTGTAAATTTCTTTCGAAGCGTAAATCTCTATTGGTAACAATACCTACTAATTTTTTATTTTCATCAACTACAGGTATTCCGCCTATTTTATATTCACTCATAAGAGCAAGAGCATCAGCAACCTGTTTTTCTCTTCTTATGGTAATAGGATCATATATTATGCCATTTTCAGCTCTTTTAACGCTGTGAACTTGTTTGGCTTGCTCAACAATAGACATATTTTTGTGAATAACACCTATACCACCCTCACGCGCAATTGCAATGGCCAATTTCGCTTCTGTAACCGTGTCCATGGCAGCAGATACGATAGGAGTTTTTAACTCGATGTTACGCGAAAAACGTGTTGTTAAATCTACATCACGCGGTAATATCTCTGAATAAGCTGGAATTAAAAGGACGTCATCAAAAGTAAGTCCGTCCATTACGATTTTGTCTGCAATAAATGACATAGTGTGGCAGGATTAAAATTTATTGCGTGCAAATATACGAAAATATCTTTCCGGATGTTCTATTGTGCCGTTAAAATATGTTGGTATTTATTATAAAATTCACCCCATAATTAATGTTTTAACACCACAAAAAGTTAGTCTGCACCAAATTGACTTTCAATTACCACATAATATTTTTTGTTATTTAATAATAGGATTATTTTGTGATATCCTAAATATAAATCGATATGATCTGTGTAAGCGACGTAAGAGTCAATCAAAGAACTGATATCTTGAAAAAAATATTTACAAAAGAAGAATCTTGTCGAATTGAAGATTCTGCAGTAGATATATCTTTTTTTGAGTTTAAAGAACGGGGTAATGATTCTAATGTTAGAGAACTGCAACATTCGTTTTTAATCCCATCATTTATAAAAACATCAGATGATGCTGTAAATGAAAACAGTAGTTTTAGATATCCTATGGTAAGGCCTCCTCATCACAACGAGAATGCATGCATATTGTTGTTTCATGGTCTTAATGAGCGAAGCTGGGATAAACATGCGATATGGGCTGAAACTTTAGCAAGAATGACAGGTAAGCCCGTAATCCTATTTCCGATAGCATTCCATATTAATAGGACTCCATCGTCATGGTATAACCCACGTGTGTTAATGCATTGGGTTGCGGATAGGCGAAAAAGGACAGCTTCTGCCGAAAATGTTACATTCGCAAATCTTGCTTTAAGCTCGCGCTTGAGTTCCTCTCCTCTTCGATTTTACACTTCGGGTCGAGAGACTTGTTATGATGTAGCACAGCTAATGGACAACATAAAGGCGGGTAAACATCCATATTTGAACGAAAATACTAAAATAGATATATTTGCATATTCTATTGGAGCGTTAATGTCGCAAATAATGCTTTTGTCAAATTACAAAAATATGTTTGAAAACGCTCGACTATTTATGTTTTGCGGAGGTTCTATTTTTAATATGATGAATGGAAATTCGCCGTATATTATGGATTCTCAAGCATTCCTTGATATGATTGCTTATTATCAAAATGATCACCTATTTCAGGCAATAAATAATGACGATCCATTTGATTTACCATTTAAATCGATGATTGATGCTAATTATTATACCGATTACAGAACCGATTTTTTTAATAAGGCACAAAATAGAATCCAAATTATTTCTTTGGCAAAGGATAAGGTTATACCATATAAAGGTATTTGTGCTGCATTAGGTGCGGAGGCGGCTGCAAAATGTGTAATTAAACTTGATTATCCATTTGAGTATTCGCATGAAATGCCATTTCCTACAAAGATGAATGCTACAAATGAAGTTGACAAAATGTTTATGGACGTATTTGGAAGAGCGGCTAACTTTTTATCATAGCTGCTTACCATTGAAAGTGAGTTTTATCTTCAGCAAGTTTAGTGTTAGGAAATACAGAACGAGCCTCTGCTAAAAGTTTATTTAAATTTTGGTATCTTGCAGAATAGTGTCCTATTAACAGTTGACCAACTTCTGCTTTTTTTGCTATGTTGGCAGCTTGTAAAGCCGTTGAATGTAATGTGTCTTTAGCTCTTGAAATTTCAGATTCTTCAAAAGTCGCTTCATGAAACAAGCAATCAACACCGTGAATTAATGGAATTATGCGTTCGCTATATCTTGTGTCTGAACAATAAGCATAGCTTTTAGATTTAGTAGCCGGTGTTAATAGATCTGCATTGTGTATAATAGTTCCATCAGGCTTTATCCAGTCTGCTTCTTCTTTAATATTCTTGATATCTTTGACACCAATTTGAAAAAAATCAATTAAATCTTTATTTAGGTGTGGTTGATTCGGTTTTTCTTTAAATAAAAATCCACATGTAGGAGTTGAATGTACTAATGGAATAGTATTTACTGTTAGGCTTCTGTCTTCGTAGATTAATTCACTCTGTTTTGGATTAAATGGCTCAAAATATACCTTATATCTTAAATCGTCGCAGAAATAATCAATTTGTGGTTGTAATAATTCAATTAAGTCAGGATGAGAATGTATATATAAATCAGCAGTTCTGTGCATCATGCTCATTGTAGATATAACTGCCATTAGACCGAAACAGTGGTCGCCATGTAAATGAGATATAAAAATATGTCCCATTCTAGTTATGTTTATGCCTAACTCACGCATTCTGAATTGTGTACCGTCTGCACAGTCAATCATAAAACTTTTGTTGTGAGTTGATAAAACTTGAGAAGTAGAGAATCTTCCAAATGAAGGAATTGCCGAACCCGACCCTAATATAGTTAATTCAAAGTTCATTTTTTTATCAGATATATAGTTTTTTTGTTTTCTGTTGCAATTGTTTTTTCATCCATCAATTGTCTTATTACTGTAAAAATTGTTTCTTCAGAACAATTAAGTTTTCCTATTAAATAAGATATTTCTTGTGGACCATCCTTTAAAAGATCAATTATTTTTTTGTCAAGATTGTTTGTTTTTTTGTTATTGCTCTTCTGTTTTAGGCAAAAATCGCATATACCACAATTATCAGAATCTTTTTCTCCAAAATATGCTAGTAGTATGCGACTACGGCATGCATTATCTGATGTTGAATAATCAGACATTGCTTTAATTCGATTTTCAAAGCGTTCTTTCCGATTTTCATATACATCCTTTCCTATGATAATTCTTTCTGTATGTTCACGTTGACGTGTATATACTATATAGGGTGTTTTTTTGTAAGGAATATAGCTTATAACATTTAGTCTTGACAAATCAATCAAACTTTTAAGTACGTCTGATTTGTCAAGTTTGGTCCGTTTTGCAATAAGATCTTCATCAATGTTTACATAATCGGCAAACAGACCCGTGTAACTCCTTAATAAACATTTCATTACAACATCTGTTTTGTCGGGTATGTCGTATTTGTACAGTTCATCTCGGTACATCGAAAACATTATTCGTGTATGAGATTCAATCTCTTCTGTATACTCAATATATCCGGCTAGTTCCAATATTTTCAGTGCGCTGTGAGTAGGATTTATAGACAATTTAAATTTGGTACAAAAATCAATCAAATTAAAATCAAAAACACATCCTTCTGCACTTTCAACACCTACCTGATAGTAATAAGCCAAGTATTCGTAGGTACGTAATATTTGCTCTTTAGTAGGAAAATTATCAGATAAACGTTTCTTTAATTTTGTAATATCAGCATTTTCATACAATAGTACAGCATATGATTTTAATCCGTCTCGTCCTGCGCGTCCTGCCTCTTGAAAATAGGCCTCTATACTATCCGGTAAATCTATATGAATAACAGTTCTTACATCAGCTTTGTCAATACCCATACCGAAAGCATTAGTTGCTACTATTACGCGGCAATCTCCTGACTTCCAACGTTCTTGACGATTATCTTTAGCTGAATTAGGAAGCCCGGCATGAAAATAATCAGCACTTATATTGTTGTTATTTAAAAAATCGGCTACTTCTTTTGTCTTTTTTCTGTTTCTGACATATACGACCGAACTACCATTGACAGAATTAAGAATATGTAATAACTTTTGTAACTTATCCTCTGTTTTTTGTACTACGTATGCCAGGTTTTCTCTTTGAAAACTTTTTTTGAAAACATTATTTTTTGCGAATTGCAATTGTTTCTGAATATCCTCAACAACCTCGGGCGTGGCAGTTGCGGTTAATGCCAACACCGGAACATCAGGCAACATTTTTCTAATTTCGGCAATTTTTAGATATGCAGGCCTAAAGTCATATCCCCATTGTGAAATGCAATGTGCTTCATCTACAGCAATCATGCTAATATCTAGCTGTGGCACTTTTTCTAAAAACACTCTAGTGCCTAAACGCTCCGGTGATACATACAGAAATTTGTAATGTCCATATATGCAGTTATTGAAGGTTGTCATAATCTCTTCATAACTCATACCCGAATAAATTGCAGCTGCCTTTATCTCTTTCTTCCTTAATCCATCAACTTGATCTTTCATTAGTGCAATCAGTGGTGTGATGACTAAGCATAAACCATCCATCGATAATGCAGGGACCTGAAATGTTATTGATTTACCTCCACCTGTAGGCATTAAACCCAATGTATCTTTACCACTTCCTACAGAACTCACAATATCTTCTTGAAGGCTACGAAAATCATCGTATCCCCAATATTGTTTTAGTATAGAGCGATAGTCGGTCCGGTTCATTTTTTATAAACACATTTCTTCCAAACACTTATATGCCTGACGGATACCATTAACACCATCAATCGATATCAATCGTTTGTCTGTTTGCTCTTTAAATTTTGTATTACTATGATGTACCATAGCATATTGCAAAATCTTATTAAATATTTCAGATTGGTAATAATGTGACTGGAAATTATTAGTAAAGTATGCGCTTAATCTATTGTTTTTTAGTGTTATTTTTTCAATTCCTAAACTCATGCACAGCCATCTAAGTCGAATAACTTGTATAAGTTCTTGTGAAACTTCAGGTATTTCTCCAAAACGATCAACCATTTCTTTTTCAAATGATATTAATGCATTTGCCTCTTTTATTGCATCTAAACGGCGATACAAATCCATCCTTTCAGATATGTTTTGTACATAATACGAAGGGAATAATAGCTCTAAGTCGGATTCGAACACGCAATCTGTTGCATATATATTATCTTTTTCTTTGATTTCTTCCGCAAATACATCAGCAAACTCGTCGTGTTTAAGTTCGTGTATTGATTCATCCAATATTTTATGGTATGTTTCGTAGCCTAAGTCTGAGATAAATCCACTTTGTTCTCCCCCCAAAATATTACCGGCTCCACGTATATCCAAATCTTGCATTGCGATGTGTATACCGCTGCCTAAATCGGAGAAGTTTTCTATAGCTTGCAATCTTCTACGTGAATCTGTAGGAAGGCTGCTGAGTGGAGGTGTTATAAGGTAGCAGAATGCCTTTTTGTTGGTTCTGCCTACACGTCCCCTCAATTGATGCAAATCGCTTAATCCGAAATGTTGTGCGCTATTAATAAACATGGTATTTACATTTGGTATATCTACTCCTGATTCGATGATTGAAGTAGCCAATAAAATATCATATTCGCCATTTATAAAGTTTATTAAAATTTCTTCTAACTTTTCGCTGTCCATTTGCCCGTGTCCTACGCAAATTCGTGCTTTTGGTACCAATTTACGTAGGTGTATTTCCAACTCAGGTAAATTACTAATTCTGTTGTTTACAAAGAATACTTGTCCACCTCTGCTAATTTCATATTCAATAGCATCCTTAATTACATCATCATCAAATGGGATTAATTCCGTTTGTATAGGATATCTATTAGGTGGGGGAGTGTTTATGACTGATAAATCTCTAGCTCCCATTAATGAAAATTGTAATGTTCTTGGTATAGGAGTAGCAGACAAAGTTAGAGTATCTATATTTGTACGTAATTGTCTGAGCTTTTCCTTTGCCGAAACTCCAAATTTCTGTTCTTCATCAATTATTAGTAAGCCTAAGTCTTTGAATTTAACCTCTTTACCTAATATTTTGTGTGTGCCAATCAGAATATCTACTCGTCCTGCTGCAGTTTTTTCCAATATTTTTTTTGTTTCTACAGGCTTTCGTGCGCGGCTAAGATAATCGATATTACACGGGAAGCGCTTCAATCTTCGCGAAAAACTTTTATAATGCTGAAAGGCTAAGACTGTGGTTGGAACAAGCACAGCTACTTGTTTATTATCTGATACAGCCTTAAATGCCGCTCTAATAGCTATTTCAGTTTTTCCGAAGCCAACGTCTCCACAAATTAATCGGTCCATCGGCTTCTCGCTTTCCATGTCTTTTTTTACAACAGCAGTAGCTTTTGATTGATCAGGAGTGTCTTCGTAAATAAATGATGCTTCTAATTCTTGTTGCAGATAGCTGTCAGGAGAATAAGAAAAACCTTTTTCTTCTCTACGTTCTGCGTATAATCTAATTAATTCTCTGGCAATGTCCTTAACTTTTTTCTTTGTTTTCTCTTTTAAGTTAGTCCATGCTGCTGTTCCTAATTTATTTAATTTTGGAGGCTCGCTATCTTTACTCTTATATTTTGAAATACGATGTAAGGAATGGATGTTTACAAAAATGATGTCGTCGTCTTTGAATGTAAGTTTTATGACTTCTTGCATTTTTCCACCCATCTCCGTACGAATCAGTCCGCCAAATTTGCCAACTCCATGATCTGTATGTACAATGTAATCTCCAATTTGAAATTGCATTAACTCTTTCAGAGATAGTACAACCTTACCTGTTCGTGTTTTTGCTGATTTGAGAGTGTATTTTTGGAATCGTTCAAAAATCTGATGGTCAGTGTAAACACATATCTTTAGGTCGTTATCAATAAATCCTTCGTGCAATATCGATAGTACCGGTATAAAGATTATATGTTCCTCTCTATCTTCAAAAATATCTTTTAAACGTTCAATTTGTTTTGAGTTGTCACTAAGTACATATACTTCAAAGCCTTCGGACTGCCTTTGCTTAAAATCGGAAGCTGTTAAATCAAAATTTTTATGAAAAATAGGCTGTATACTTTCATTAAATTGGATAGTTTTTCTACTGCCGAAATGATTTCTTAGACCCCATTCAATTATTTTATATGTTTTTATACGTATTTCAAATTCGATTGCCGTTATAAAGCATTCATTATCAGTATTTTCTTCAATAATAGTTTGTAATACCTCAGATAAGTAATCTGCATCGTATAAACCGAATAAAGTTTCTATGGGAAAGAAATCGAAAATAGGAACTAAATTTTTAGTTTCTGTATTTATTGTGTTTGATATGATTGATACCTCGTTTTGAGAATCTTCCGACAATTGACTTTCAATATCAAAATTTCTTATCGAATCAACTTCGTCTCCAAAAAAATCAATTCTGTATGGTAAATCATTCGAATATGAAAACACATCTATGATACTTCCTCGTACAGAAAATTGCCCCGGTTCATAAACAAAATCAATTTGCTCAAAGCCATATTCAGTCAATGCTTCAATAACAAATTCGATGCCCGGTTTTTCTCCTACACGTAGATGTAAAGTCTCTTTTTCAAGCTTATTCGGCTCAATTACTTTTTCTGATAATGCTTCGGGATAAGTGACTATAGTCCAATCAGACCTCATGCTAATGGCATTTAGAGTTTCTGTTCTAAGTACTTGATTAGCAGAGTCTTTTAGAATGCCATCTTTTACTTTTTTCTTATATGATGATGGAAAATAAAATATATTTTCATCGCCATAAAACTGTATAAGATCGTTGTAAAAATACCCGGCTTCTTCGTGGTCATGTAATACGTAAACAGCCGGTAAATGATGTCCAATTTGTGCTTCGTGCAAAAAAATGGATGCAGAAGAACCGCAAAAACCATTTATTTTAAGATTTTTGGATGAGGACGATACCCATTTTTGAAGTGTATCAAAATTTGGATGTTGCCTTAGAATTTTTAAAAAATCGGAACTGTCCATTTACTTTTTGCAAACAATTTGCATAGTCTGAATCGCAAAGGTAATTTGATTTTAGTGTTTTTGCAAACAAATAAATCTTGTACAAGTTAATTTTATTTCACCCTTTTTAATCCATAGATTGTTGCTGTATAAAAATCTTTTCATAATTTTGGAGGACTAAAAACAAATACAATGTCAGACAGTATTGTCCTTATACCAACTTATAACGAAAAAGAAAATATTGAGAATATAATTCGTGCGGTGTTTTCGTTGCCAAAAGAATTACATATTTTAGTTATTGATGATGGCTCTCCTGATGGAACAGGAGCTATTGTGAAAAGAATGCAAGAAGAGTTTCCTGGTTCCTTACATTTAATGGAAAGATCCGGTAAGCAAGGATTAGGTCGGGCATATATTGCAGGATTTAAATGGTCGCTGAGTCATGGTTATGGATATATTTTTGAGATGGATGCAGATTTCTCTCATAACCCTAATGATTTATTAAAATTATATGCGGTATGTCATGATGAAGGTGCAGATATGTCAATAGGTTCTCGCTATGTATCAGGCGTAAATGTTGTAAATTGGCCAATGGGAAGGGTCTTGATGTCATATTTTGCATCAAAATATGTTCGTTTTGTAACAGGATTACCGGTGGCGGATACAACAGCCGGTTTTAAATGCTATAAACGTGAAGTATTAGAAACAATAGAACTCGATAAAATTAGATTTGTAGGCTACGCATTTCAAATAGAAATGAAATTTACAGCGTATAAGTGTGGTTTTATAATAAAAGAAGTTCCTATAATATTTATCAATAGAGAACTTGGAACATCTAAAATGAGTGGGGGTATTTTCGGTGAAGCTGTTTTTGGAGTTTTAAAACTCAAATGGAATAGCCTTTTTAGAAAGTATCCTAAGAAACAAGCGTAAAAGATTTTTTATGTACTTAATAAAAGATGCACATATTGTAAATGAAGGGCGAGTTTTTAAAGCATCAGTTTTAATTAAAGATGATAAAATTGATTCAATATTTAAAGCTGATGTTCCTGAATCTATTATACAGAGTGCAGAATTAATTGATGCCTCTGATTGTTGGCTTATGCCTGGAGTCATAGATGACCATGTACACTTTCGTGATCCCGGTTTCCCTGAAAAAGCAGATTTTTACTCAGAAACATGTGCAGCCATTGCCGGTGGTGTGACATCTGTGATGGATATGCCAAATACAAATCCTCAAACAACATCAATACACAATTGGGAAGACAAGATGAATATCGCGTCTGATAAATCATTGTGTAATTATGCCTTGTATTTGGGTGCTACGAACGACAACCTTTCAGACTTGCTTCAAGCAGATCCGACTAAAGTATGTGGAATAAAATTGTTTTTGGGTTCATCAACAGGAAATATGCTGGTTGAAAAAAAAGACGCCATAGAAAATATATTTGCAAAAAGCCCCTTATTGATAGCCGTTCATGCTGAGGATGAGGAAATTATACAAAAAAATAGGTTGCACTTTACTAATTTATATGCTGACAAAATTCCTATAGAATTTCATACATCAATTCGTTCTGCAGAAGCTTGCTTTAAGGCATCTGCCATGGCGGTTGAGTTGGCTCATAAATATAATTCTCGTTTACATTTGGCGCATATAAGCACGGAAAAAGAATTAGCTCTTTTCGAAAATAAATCAATAGATAAAAAGCGCATAAGTTCGGAAGTTTGTGTTAATTACCTATGGTTTAGTTATAAGGATTATGAAAAATACGGAGCAAAAATAAAATGTAATCCATCAATTAAAACTGAAACAGATAAATGTGCTTTATTGAATGCATTGTCGTCTGACAAAATCGATGTTATTGCAACAGACCATGCACCGCATTTATTGTCAGAAAAAAATGGATATTGTATGCAGGCTGTTTCGGGTATACCAAGTGTTCAGTTCTCTCTGCCTTTAATGATGGAATTTGTTAAACGAGGAAACATAAGCATTGAACAATTGGTTACTAAAATGTGCCATAATCCGGCTAAAATTTTTAATATTGAGAAGCGTGGCTTTATAAGAAAGGGTTATAAGGCTGATTTAACAATAGTGCGTAGAAAAGAACTTTGGCGTGCAGATCAATCTTGTGTTTTGTCGAAATGTGCGTGGTCTCCGTACGAGGGAGTAGAATTCACAACAAAAGTGGCATATACATTTGTAAACGGACGTAAGGTATTTGATAATGGTAAAATATCAAATACCTTACGTGGTGAAGCGCTCTGCTTCAATGCATGAAAAAAATGTTGTAAAAGTGCTATTGACTGCCTATTTAAAAAACTGCTGTTGAGTCTAATGTTGTGCTATTGTCTATTGAGTCGTTCACATCAATAGTATAAGAATTAGGGTATGAAGAATACCATTGTATTGTCGTGGTATTTGCTTGGTTCCTCCAATTTTCCCATTCTGAACCGAATTCTTGCAATCTATTGATATTTCCAATACTAATTCCTACTAGAGTTATTATGCTCAATAGCCAAACAATTAATAGTGTCCATCCGAACCATTTGGATCTTGATCCGTTTTTATGACGTATTATTCTAATACATATGGTTACCAATCCTATTAACGGACATAAAATTATAAGTAAGGCGCAAATTCCAATTATAGTAGCTAAATAAGATGGTAATACCGTGAAAGGAAGTAATCCTACAAATAAAGCGGGATTAGCAAATACGCATACGGCTGCTGTAAGTAAAGCACCGATTACAATTAATCCGATGAATCCTGCAAAACACCCTACAATAATTAGAATGACTTTGCAAATTGTAATAAATATATCTCCCATTGTTTTTCCAACAGATTTAGCAGATGATTTAAAATTATCTGATTCTACATAATCTTTGGCTTTATTAAATTGGCCTTTAATGTTTTCTATCGTAACATCTTCGCCTCGCATTTCTAGCTTTTGAGCAGCTGTACGAGCCTCAGGTGCAATAACCCACACTACTATATATAAAAGTATTGACCAACCGAATCCAAAAATTACAGTCAATATTATAAGAATACGAATTAAAGTGACATCCCATCCTAAATATACAGCAAGTCCTGCGGCTACACCGCCTAACATGCTATTTTCAGGATCTCTATAAAAATGCTTATTACGTTTTTTTGTAGCAGTATTATTGTCTGTTTCCGTATTGGCTTCTTCGCTTTCGAACTGATTTGGTCTGCCTAAAACGTCTATAACGCTATTTACGTGATTTATTTCTACAACATTTTTACTCTCAGCATGTAATTTTTCCGAAAATAATTCGGCAATACGTGCTTCTATGTCTTTAATAACCTCTTTGTCCTCATCTGTATTGTAATGTGCGCTTATTTCTGAAATATATTGTTTCAGAGTTTGATAGGCATCTTCGTCAATATTGAAGGCGATACCATTTAGATTGATAGATAAAGTCTTTTTCATTTTATATTTGGTTTTTATTTGTTTGATTTAATAAATTCAACAACTTGTTTAATGTCTGTCCATGCGCCATCAAGGTCTTTTAAGAATAATTTGCCGTTTTCTGTTAAGGCGTAATATTTACGTGGTGGACCTTGAGTTGATTCAACCCATTTATAGTCGAGAAGGCCACTATTTTTGAGCCTTGTAAGTAATGGATATAATGTTCCTTCAACGACTATCAGTTTAACACTTCTGAGTTCTTGTATTATATCGGAAGTGTAATAAGGCTTTTTGTTGATTAGCAGTAGTATGCAATACTCCAAGAAGCCTTTTCGCATTTGTGATGTGATGTTGTCTGTGCTAATTGCCATATCTTTCGTTTTTTATAGGTGAATATTATACACCGATTTTTATGACACAAAGATATCTAATTTATTTAGTACTATGCACTACAAAGTACTAAATAAATTACAAAATTGACAACATTTAACAAATTAGGCTTAAAAAACTAGAATTTAAACTAGAATTTAAACTAGAATTTAAACTAGAATTTAAACTAGAATTTATGAGTCCAATCTTTATTTTCCCAGATTTTGTACGAACGAAGTGCTTGATATACAAACATTTCCCATCCATTGTAGATTGTTGCTCCTTTTAATTCTGCTTGGTGCAGAAATAAACTGCGTATTGGATTATATATCAAATCGTAAACAAGATGATCTTTTGTGATATATTCGTATGGTATTTCAGGGCATGCTTTTACATTGGGAAATGTACCAACAGGCGTCGTATTTATGATAATCTTGTATTGCTTAAAATAATCTTCATTTAAATCATCATAAGTAATACAATCTTGTTTCGCTGTACGTGATACATATTGATATTCTATGTTAAGCCGTTTTAGTGCGTAAATAACTCCTTTTGATGCACCTCCGGTACCTAATACCAAGGCCTTTGTATGCCAAGGCTTAATTTTTGTTTCTATAGATTTCTTAAAACCATACCAATCAGAATTGTATCCTTTTAAAATTAATTTATCTGCAGCATCTTTTTCAATTTTAACGACATTAACAGCTCCAATATTACGAGCATCATCGTCTATTTCTGTAAGGTAAGGAATAATAGCTTCTTTATATGGAATAGTCACATTTAATCCACGAAGATTGGAGTTTTTATCCAATACATTAGTAATATCTTCTATCCTGTTTAGTTCAAATTTTACATAAGAAGAAGAATCAAGATGTTTCTCTTTAAACTTCTCTTGAAAAAAAGCAGGTGAGTAAGAATGTCTCAGAGGGTTGCCTATTACTCCGTATAATTTCTTAATTACTTTGCGTTGCATTTCTTTTTTGATATTCCTTTAATTATAAGATAAATAATAAATAGTACACCAAAACATATTAATACTATTGATAATTCGTGGCTATATTGATTAATCAGGTCTTGTTGGCCATGTGCAAGATATCCTAGTAATGCCAATATGCAATTCCATGCTCCGGATCCTATTGTTGTGTATAATAGAAAATTCCATATATTCATCTTTGCCAGACCTGCCGGTATTGAAATAAGTTGTCTTATACCGGGAAGTAAACGTCCTACCAAAGTTGAGATATTTCCGTTTGCAACAAAATATTCTTCTGCCTTTTGTATTTTTTCTTTACTGAGTAGACATAGGTGGCCTATCTTACTGTCTGCAAACTTATATATAATAGGTCTACCTAGCCATAAAGCTAGGTAATAATTAAAAATAGCTCCAATAATAGCTCCTATTGTACCAAAAAGTATAACTAAGAAAATATTTAGATCTGAATCAGGTTTGCTTGCAATATATGCAGCCGGTGGAATTACAATTTCTGACGGGAAAGGAATAAAAGAACTCTCAACGGCCATCAATGCTGTTATTGTATAATAATTTGTATTGTCTTCATACCATGCTTCAATTTTTTGAATTAAAGATGGGTTATCCTTAACTAAGTTTGTTTTGTCAATCTGTGCATTTAATGAGGATAATGAGCAACAAAAAAATAGAATAATCAAAAGTTTTTTCATGAGTTGGTATTTATTGTTAATATAAACGCATGTGCATCAGGATATACTTCTAAAAATAAGTCTGTGCTATTTGCATTGTTTATGATTGCTGTTTTTAGATGCTCAGCAGCTAGTACCATCTTACCTAATCCGTAATATGTTAAAGACAAAAAAAGATCGATGTATAGTAGATTAGGATCGTACTCTATGGCTTTCTTATAGCAGTGTAATGCCAGTTCGAAATTGTCTGTTTCAAAATGTAAATTGCCTAATGTAGCCCACACTGCAGCTTGATTGTCTTTACGCATTAAGCATTGATTATATGCAAATATGCTTTCTTCTACATTATCCAATGCTGCATATGCTTCTCCAAGATACATCCAATTATCGCTTAAATAGCTATCAAGTTCTATCGCTTTTTTAAAATGTACGATACATTCTTCATATTTTTTTAGCTCAAACAAACATAATCCTATTCCACAAATTGCATCTGTGTTTTCCGGTTGTAGTTTAAGCACTTCACGATAATATCTTATACCATTATCATAATCTTCGGCTTTTTCAAATGCTTCGGCAGCAAATGCCAGCGAGGATGCATCATTTGAACCATTTAACTGAGCGCATTTGAGGTGACATTCTGCAGCCTTTCTATAATTTTCATTATAATATAATGCGTAGGCTTTCATTTCCCATGCACTAACATCTGTGTCATCAATGGCTGTAGTAAAATCAAATGCATCAATTGCTTCTGGGTATAGTTCTTTAGAAAAATATAATTCTCCAAGATTATACCAAGAATCAGATGAATATGGTGATATGTCTAAGCATTTGTTACAATATTCGATTGCCTTATCTAACTGTCTTAATTGTTTGTAACAAAATGATATTTCAGATATGATTGATGTGTTTTTCTGGTTGTATTTTAGACCTTCCTGCAAATATTGAAGCGCAGTTTCGTGATCGTTTAATGTAATATATGTGTCAGCAATGTCTAGGTATGCATCGTCTAATTTGCCGTACTTATCTTGTAATAATTCTTGAAAAACAAATTTTGCTTGCTTGTCATTTCCCATTCTTACTAGGGTTTCTCCTTTTAACAAAATAGTATCGGCCATTGCATCAATATCGGTTATTTCGTTGTTAGATTTGCATAGTTCAAACATTTCGTTAGTTACTGCGTAAGCGCTATCATATTCTTGCAAATCAAGCAAAATACGACCTTTTTGGTAATGCAATTCCCAATCGTCAGGGTGTAGTTGTAAACCTATTTCTATAGCTTTTTTGGCGTCTTTTGTACGAAGCCTACGTAAATAATAATCAACTACTTCACTGATTTCATTGACATCAAAATAGCCATCGTTACGATCTTCATAACGTTTTACTATTTCAGATTTGCTATTTGAAAAATTCATTATTCGTGTATTCTGTTGCAAAAGTAAGAATAAAGGAACGAATTTTATGATTTTAGACCTTCAAGTTATTAACATCTTCCAACTTATCGTTATTTTCGCCGATAACGAAATGCTTATAATATGAAATCATCAATGTCGTTACGGGTAGAGCAATAATCATTCCAAGTACTCCCATTAGAGAACCCCAAATAGAAAGAGATAATAATATTACTGCAGGATTTAATCCGGTTGCTTTACCCATTATTTTTGGAGTTAAGAAACCATCCAATATGACTTGAATGATGCAAAATGTGAGAACAATCCACAATGCTGTCATCCAAAATCCCGAACCTGATTGTGCTGATTGTATAAGAGCGATCAATAATGGAGGGATAATACCCAAAGTGTGCAGATATGGAATCATATTGAGTAAACCAACAAAAAGACCCATGGCTACACCCATAGGAAGCCCGATAATACTAAAACCGATTGCGAATAGACATCCTACGATACTCGATATTAGTGCTTGTTTTCTGAAGTAAATATTCATGCCTGATGCCAAATCGGAAAATAGTTGTCTGGAAAATTTTCTATAGCGTTTTGGTATCAAAACTTCCCAATCGGTAGAAAGTGATTTAAAGTCTACGAGTATAAAAAACATATATAGAATCATTATAAATATAACCACTAAACCGGTAATGTAGTGCAATGAACTTGACATTATGTCAAATGCTTTAGGTATAACTTTTTCTATGGTTTCTACAATTTTCTCGCGTGTAAGCAACATATCAAAGTCTATATTTTGAAGAAATTGTGATATGTAATCTTGTATAAAAGGAGCAAA
Organism: Bacteroidetes bacterium ADurb.Bin302; assembly: GCA_002069025.1. The sequence continues at coordinate 35,793 of MWBK01000128.1, forward strand.
TTCTGTTTTGCCTGATTGTGCAAGATAGGTATCTACTAATTTATCGACTTCTATTAATTCTTTTTCAATCGAATTGGCTGCTAAAAAACCTATCCCCACAATTATACCCAAAAACAACAACATGATAGTAAGTACACTTATTAATCTATTCTTAAAATGCATTTTATTTTGCACAAACTCAACCATAGGATTTATCATATATGCTATTAGCCATGCTGCGAAGAAAGGAAGCAGAACACCGCTTAGCTTATTGATAAGTAATACGGTGCCTATTATTATAATAATCACGCCTACTATGCGTACTGTGCGATCTAATGTAAATGGTTTACTGAACATAATGTGAGTGTGTGATTCGTTTTATTTATAAAATTACTATTTTTGCAAAAGTAAATAAAAAAATTATGCGACAGATGAATAAACAAGTTTTGTTAGATGATATTAAGAAAAGAATGATCTTAATTCAAGAACAAATTAAGCAACTGAATTATCAAATAGAACAGTTGAGTGCTTGTTTGGATGAAGATGATTCTTCGAAAAAAAATAATAAAGTTGAATTTAAATCTGTTCCGAATCAATTTACTCCTGTCTCTGAAAAAATAGATAATAATATTGCTCAACCACAGCTTAAGCTTGTGGATGCCAGATTAATTGTTGATTTACAAAAGGCAATAGGAATCAATGATCGTTTTCGTTTTAAAAATGACTTGTTTAAAGGCGACGCACAACTTATGTCAGATACGTTTGACGTTCTTAATAATGTAGATACTTTTGAAGATGCTATGAGTTATATTCGTAGCCATTTTGATTGGAGTGAAACTAATGATACCGTAATTTACTTTTTTGATTTGTTACATCGTAGATATTATCGTTCATGAAATTATATATAGTGCCAACTCCTGTTGGTAATTTAGACGATATGACTTTTAGAGCTATAAAAGTTTTAAAAGAAGTAGATTTTATTTTAGCTGAGGATACTAGAACTAGTAGTGTGCTGCTAAAACATTTTGAAATATCAAACAAGCTTATTCCACATCATAAATACAATGAACACCAGTCATTAATGACTGTAATCGACAGATTGTTGGCAGGTCAGCAGGGAGCTGTTATTTCTGATGCAGGGACTCCGGGTTTGTCAGACCCCGGATTTTTAATAGTACGCGAATGCGTTTCTAAAGGTATAGAAGTAGAGTGTCTTCCCGGTGCTACGGCTGCAATACCCGCGCTTGTAAATTCAGGCTTACCAATGGATAGATTTTGTTTTGAAGGATTCTTACCTCAAAAAAAAGGTCGTCAAACAAGATTGAATTCTTTGAAAGAAGAAAGTCGAACTATGGTGTTCTATGAATCACCTTATAGGGTACGTAAAACTCTAGAACAATTTGCAGCCATATTCGGAGCCGATAGACTAGCATCAGTATCACGCGAAATATCAAAAATTCATAACGAAACCAAGTATGGTACATTAGAAGAATTAATGAGTTATTTCACAGAGAATGAACCACGTGGAGAATTTGTTATTGTTGTATGCGGATTGAAAAAATAGTTATATCTTTGCGGCATTAAAAATCAACAAAAACATGAAAAAGATTTTTTTAGGATGTGCAGTTCTATGTGTCCTGTTTACATCATGTGATTATGAATCAAAAGCTTATAAAGCTTTGAAAATGCAGAATGATTCTATTATGGCGGTACAAGAGCGCCAATCTGCGGAACTTGATGAGTATTTGTCTATTATTCAGGATGTTGATTCCGGTTTTGAGGCAATTCGTCAATCTCAGAATTATATGACTGTTACCTCAAGTACAGAAGGTGATCCAACTTCCGAAATGAGAAATAGAGTTGCTGATAATATGTATATGATTAATAGTATTTTGGCTGATAATAAAGCTAAAATTGAAGAGTTGGAGAAAAAACTTGATAATGGTAATATCAAATCTACTCAACTTAAGAAAACAGTAGAACGATTGTCAGCTACTTTGGAACAAAAAAATGCAGAAATTACAGCATTGCAAAAAGAATTAGAACAAAAAGATTATAAAATTGACAGCTTGTTGCTCGAAAACCAAATGATTAATTCTCAAGCTAATGATTTAGCTGCAGAAAATTATGCACAGCAAAAAACATTGCAAGAGCAAGATGCTCAAATACATCGTGTTTACTACTTAATTGCCAACAGAAAAACAATTAAATCAAACAACATTGATGTTAAGAATATGCGCTCAAGCTTGAGGACAAGTTTGTTTACAACTGCTGATATGCGTCAATTGGACAGATTGGATACAAATTCAAAATATGCTAAGATTTTGACAAAACATCCGACTACATCTTACGAGTTGATTAAAGGATCAGATAGAAAATACTCTTTGATAATCAAAAATCCTAGTGATTTTTGGAGTACTTCAAAATATTTATTGATTCAAATAGACTAATATAATAAAACAAAACTATGTTAATGGATGATTCATTAATGCATATTATATGAGATCTCCTTACAAGCATTTGTTTTTTGATTGGGATAACACCTTGTGGAATTTTTCTGCTAATGCAGAAGAGTCCCTCAAGGTGTTGTTTTTTCAAAATGGATTGAATGCTTATTTTGACTCTTTTGATGAGTATTACCTTTTGTACAAAAAACGAAATGATGAACTATGGCCTTTGTATTCTTTAGGTAAGATCAATAAAGATTATTTAAATACAGAACGATTTGTTTATCCCATGCAGGAAAAGGGATGTTTAAATAAAACTAAGTCTGACGCAATGCAGCGCGATTATTTGCCTCTGCTAGCAAAACAAACGCGTTTAATAGATGGAGCATCCGAAGTTCTAGAGTATCTTAAAAATGAAGGCTATAAATTGTATGTTATCTCGAATGGCTTTAGCGAAGTACAATATATTAAAATAGAAGTATCCGGTTTACAGAAGTACTTTACAAAAATATATTTGTCAGAGAATATTAGAGAGCATAAACCAAGTCGCTTGTTTTTTGACTATGTGATTAAGTCGTCAAATGCCAGAAAATCAGAGAGTCTTGTTGTCGGTGATAATTGGGATGCCGATATAGTAGGGGCAAAAAATGCAGGTATTGACCAAGTGTTATTTTCTCCAGCGGGAAATGCTTCGATTACATTTACTCCGAATTATATCATTCATGATTTACGTGAATTAATGTCTTTTTTATGAGATTAATAGATACGCATTCACACATTTATTCAGAAGAATTTTCAGCTGATAGGGATGAAGTTATTTCAAGAGCACTAACAGCCGGTGTAGAGCATATTTTTATGCCTAATGTAGATTCTACAAGTATTGCTGCGATGTTGGAAACTAGAAATAAATGGCCTGAATTATGTCATGTAATGATGGGAGTGCACCCTACATCAGTTAATGCAAATTATAGAGATGAATTAGCTGTTTTTGATAAAAATATTGATGACAATTTTTATGTTGCAGTTGGTGAAATAGGAATAGATTTATATTGGGATAAAACATACTTGAATCAGCAAAGAACAGTTTTTGAACATCAGATAGATGTCGCTATACAAAAATCACTTCCGATTGTTATACATTGTCGCGATTCTTTCGCAGAGGTAATAGCTAGTCTGAGAAAATTTGACAAATCAAAATTAAGAGGAATTTTTCATAGTTTTTCCGGAGTAAAAGATCAAGCGAGAGAGATTTTTTTGTCCGGCGATTTTTATTTGGGTATAGGTGGAGTATGTACTTACAAAAATGCAAAATTTTCGGAACGTTTGTTCGAAATACCGATTGATCGTATTGTATTGGAGACCGATGCCCCATATTTAACACCTGTGCCATTTCGTGGTAAACGTAACGAACCGGCCTATTTGGTATACGTGGCTAAAAAGTTGGCTTCTGTATACAAAATTGAGGAATATGAATTAGCAGAACAAACATCTAAAAATGCAGAGAATCTATTTCTTATGTAGTTTTTATTATGATGTATTTTGCATCTAATTAATCGATTATGATACGATATTAATGTAATATCAATATTATGATGATGTATTATTTTATGATTATAATTTCAATTTATCACTAATAATTGCTTTGTTATTATTATTTTACATTACATTGAAAAAAATTGTTCAAAAATTATTGTAGGTTCGTATACTTTTTGTAACTTGCAGCCGCTTTTGTAGGCTCTCGTATCAAGGGCTTGAAAGACATTGGAGAGATGCTCGAGCGGTTGATGAGGCACGCCTGGAAAGCGTGTATACTGGAAACAGTATCGCGGGTTCGAATCCCGCTTTCTCCGCATTATGCGAAGTTTAGCGGTCATTATTGATAAACAATTTGTGTTAGTGTTACAAGATAAAATCTTTTAAAACAATCATTAATAAAAATATTATTTTAATTTTAAACAAAAAGACATGAAAAAGTTATTTGCTGTGTTAGCGTTTATCGCTAGTGTAAGTTTAATGAGTTTATATGCTCAAGATGCAGAACAATCAACAGATTCTGCTGCAACAGAGCAAGTTGCTACTGCTTCTGAGGCTGATGCTCCGGCTGCAACTATAGATGAAGCTGAAGAAACAGGTATTCATCAAGCAATCAAACAAAAATTTATTGAAGGTGGTGCAGGTTTTATGAGTACTGTTGCATTGTGTCTTATTTTCGGTTTGGCAGTAGCTATTGAGCGTATAATATATTTGAGCATGGCTACAGCTGATTCTAAAAAATTATTGGCTAGTGTAGATAAAGCTTTGTCTGAACAAGGTGTTGAAGCTGCAAAAGATATTTGCCGCAATACCCGTGGTCCTGTTGCTTCTATTTTCTACCAAGGTTTAATGCGTATTGATGAAGGAATTGATGTTGCTGAAAAATCAATAGTTGCTTATGGTGGGGTACAAGCCGGTCTTTTAGAGAGAAACTTAAGTTGGATAGGTTTATTTATTGGTTTGGCTCCTATGTTGGGATTCTTGGGAACTGTTGTAGGTATGATTGAGGCATTTGACCGCATCCAACAAGCTGGTGATATTTCTGCTACTATTGTTGCCGGTGGTATCAAGGTTGCTCTTATCACAACAGTAGGTGGTTTGATCGTTGCTATTATCCTACAATTATTTTACAATTACATTTTATCACGTATTGATGCTATTGTTGGTGATATGGAGGATTCTTCTATCAGTATGTTAGATATCTTGATGAAAAAAGAATTGAAAAAATAATTAATAGGAGATAATAATTATGCAAAATAAACTATCAACAATAACATTATACGTGCTCTTTGTAGCAACGGTAATTGTATCTGCCTTATTCTTTTTTGGCGGCAACGTTGATTCTTCAGCCGAATATGTTGAGCCAAAATTTACACAAGAACTTATATATCTTATGTATGCATTTGTTGCAATAGCAGCTATTATAGTTTTTGGATTTCAAATATGGCAATTATTACTAAAACTGAAGAGTAATCCTAAACAGGCTGTTAAATCAGTTGCAGGTGTTGTAATTCTGTTCATATTACTTTTAGTTCTTTATTTATTTTCAAGTGGTGAGCCTATTAAAATCTTAGGTATGGAAGATCTTGAATTAAGCTCTACTATGTGGAAATTGGTTGATATGCAATTGTATACAATGTATATCTTAACTTTAGTAGGTCTATTATTGGTTTTGGTTGGCGGTTTCGCAAAAAAAATAAAATAAAAAACTATCAGGATTATGAGCAAGAAAAAAAGAAAAGTACCGGAGATTAATTCAAGCTCCACAGCCGACATAGCCTTTTTGCTTTTGATATTCTTTCTCGTAACCACCACTATGGCTGTAAATAAAGGATTGGCACGTCGTTTGCCACCTCCGGTTCCCGCTGATCAAAAAACGGAAGACTTGAAGGTAAAAGAACGTAATGTGTTCGTCGTTTTAATTAACAGCGATAACCAATTGTTGGTGCAAAACGAGTATATGGATATATCTAAGTTGAAAACTAAAGCCAAAGAGTTTATTGTTAATAATGACGATGATCCTAATATGCCTGAAAAATCTGTTGTGAATATTGACTATTTCGGGAATGTAATGGTGACAAAAGATCATGTTATATCATTGCAAAACGACCGTGGTACTTCGTATTCAAAATATATTGAGGTTCAAAACGAATTAGTAGCAGCTTATAATGAATTGCGTAATGATTTGGCTAGAACTAAATGGGGTGTATCTTATGAAGAATTAGATGAATCAAAACAAAATGCAGTTCAGAAATATTTTCCACAAAAGATTTCGGAGGCAGAACCTAAAAATTATGGAGGAAACAAATAATGGGACGATTTAGAGATTCTTCTTCGCACGAAATGCCTGCGATTAGTACGGCGTCTTTACCTGATATTATTTTTATGTTATTGTTCTTCTTTATGATTTCAACATCAATGAAAGAAGTAGACTATAGGGTTGGTATTCGTCCTCCTGAAGCAACAGAATTAGTATCTCTGGAAAAGAAAAGTTTGGTTCGTTTTATATATGTAGGAACTCCTGTTCAAAAGTATCGTTCTCAATATGGTACCGAATCTCGTATTCAGCTTGACGATGCTTTCGCTGAGGTTTCTCAAATAGAGAATTATGTTGTAGCTGAGCGTTCGGCTATGCCTGAATCAGACCAAGATTTAATGACAGTATCGCTTAAAATTGATAAAGAATGTAAGATGGGTATAGTAACTGATATTAAGCAAGCTTTGAGAAGAGCTTATGCTTTGAAAATCAATTATTCTGCTATACCTAGGGCTAATAGTCAGTTTTAATTCTATATTAAGTTTAAAAAAGTCTCTTGATTTTATCTCAAGAGACTTTTTTTTGTTTATATAAATATTTTAAATTGTAACTTTGCCGAAACTTTTATAATTATGTACTTATTACTGTCTTTTTTATTCACATTTACTTTTCCCTTTGACTCTTTTTCCGAAAAGCCGGATTTGATACAACCTATGATAATACCGGTGGAGCTAAGTGCAAACTTCGCTGAATTACGACCTAATCATTATCATTCGGGTGTGGATTTTAAAACTATGCAGATAATAGGTCAAAATGTATATTCAGTAGATGATGGCTATGTAGCAAGAATAAACATATCCGGAAGCGGATATGGGAACGCCCTATATATTAATCATCCCAAGTCGGGTTTGACATCTGTATATGCTCATCTTGATAATTTTGAATCATTTATCGACTCAATTATTAAACTAAAACAATATGCTGATGAATCTTTTGAGGTGGATTTTTACCTAAGTCCGGATCAATTGCCTGTTAGTAAAGGCCAGAGAGTTGCGAAGAGTGGAAATTCCGGTAGTTCAGGGGGTCCTCATCTTCATTTTGAATTACGAGACTTAGAGTCAGAGCACGCTTTAAATCCTTTGGCGATATATGATATAAAAGACGATGTTAGACCCAGAATTCATAAATTGACGGTTAATCCTATAAAGGGAGAAGGAATTTCTGCAGGGGTATCAGATAGTAGGTCATATATGCTAGAAACAGTTTCTAGTGGTGTGTA
>MWBK01000129.1 GCA_002069025.1 Bacteroidetes bacterium ADurb.Bin302
CTATTTTTATGCTAACAACAAAATCTTTTTGCTCTTTTTTTAAGAAAATAGTAAAGTTTTTTGCAATAGACTGAAATACAGCACATCATTATATGGTCAAATTTGCAATTAATTTATACAAACACATACATTTATCCTTATATCAAAGCTTATAGCCAGAGATATTATCTAATAAGAAATCATTATTCTTGTGAAAAATAGTGATTTTGTAGTATGATAGGCCTTATTTATTGTATGCTATTGCGTAGGCACGCATAGTTTTTATCATCGATGCCAAACCATTTGAGCGTGTGGGGCTTAAATGTTCACGCATGCCTATTTGATCGATGCTGTATAGTTCTGCAGATAAAATTTCGGCGGGTTTGTGTCCACTCAGTATAGATATAAGCAGGGCAAGAATACCTTTAACGATAATTGCATCACTATCGCCTTCAAACAAAAGATTGCCGTCGTCAGACATATATGCATTTATCCAAACACGGCTTTGGCATCCTTCAATAAGATTTTGTTGAGTTTTTTTTGATTCTTCTAATGGTTTAAGCTCATTTCCGTAATCTATTAGCATAGCGTAACGATCAAACCAATCTTCGGATATAGAGAAATCATCAATTATTTGATCTTGCTTTTCATTTATAGTCATAATAATTATTGTTTAAAACAATTTTTGTGCTCGATTTATTCCATATATGAGCATATCTATTTCTTCTTTTGTATTGTATAGAGCAAATGAAGCTCTTAATGTTCCTTCTATACCATAATAATCCATCACCGGTTGTGCACAATGATGACCTGTACGAAGAGCTATTCCCAACTTATCCAAGAGTGTTCCCATATCATAATGGTGAATATTCCCCACTTGCATCGAAACAACAGCTCCTTTGTCAGGTGCTTCGCCAAATATTCGCATTCCTTCAATAGTCTTCAACTGCTCAGTTGCATATTTCAACAAGCTATGTTCGTATAATGCTATATTATCCATCCCAATTTTTTGAACATAACGGATTGCTTCTGCTAAAGCTGTTGATCCTATAAAATCCGGTGTACCGGCCTCAAATTTAAAAGGCAAATGATTGTAGCTGGTATGTTGAAAACTTACTCTCTCTATCATTTCGCCTCCTCCTTGATAAGGCACCATGGCATCTAAATACTTTTCTTTACCATATAATACACCCATACCTGTAGGCCCATAAATTTTATGAGCTGAAAAAACAAAGAAATCAGCATCCAAATCTTTTACATTTATTGCAAGATGCGGAATTGATTGGGCTCCATCTACTAAAACCGGAACACCATATTTATGTGCTATTTTAGTGATATCCTTAATCGGATTAATTGTACCAAGTGTATTTGATACATGGGTAACTGCAATTAATTTTGTTTTTTCTGTAATAAGATTAGGCAGTGCATCTACATCTAGTTCGCCACTTGGTTTAAAGTGCCACACCTTTATATTGATTCCTTTGCGCGATTGTAGCATTTGCCATGGAACTATATTTGAATGATGCTCCATTTCTGAAACAATTATTTCATCACCTTCTTTCAAATATGTTTCGCCAAACGAAAACGCTACTAGATTGATTGATTCGGTTGTCCCGCGAGTAAACACTATTTCTTCTACTTTGTCTGCTCCAATAAAATCACAGACTGTTCGACGTGCTTCTTCATGGGCTTCTGTGGCTACTTGGCTCAGAAAATGAACACCTCTATGCACATTAGCATTATTGAATTTGTAACCTTCTTCAATTTTATTGATAACCGACCACGGCTTTTGAGTTGTTGCCGCATTGTCAAAATAGATTAATGGTTTCCCGTATATTTTTTGGTTAAGTATCGGAAAATCTGCACGTATATCCTGAATGTTATTTTCGTTAATTTCCATATTAGGCAGTTGTTTCTGCAAAAATACGGTTTTTTATACGTATCACAAAAAATGAATTATTTACAGATGACGCAACCATTACATTTAGAAAGCTCGCCTCGTAAACGTTTTTCTATTAATAGTTTTAGTCTGTCTTTAAGTGCATCCAATCTTATATTTTCGAGTACATCATGTACAAACGCATACATAAGTAACATTCTGGATTCTTGCTCTGAGATCCCTCTAGAACGCAAATAGAACAATGCATTCTCGTCTAATTGCCCAACTGTTGCTCCGTGATTACACTTAACATCGTCTGCATATATTTCGAGCTGCGGTTTTGTTTGCATATTTGCTTTATTTGAAATGCACATATTTCGGTTTGTCTGAATTGCAGATGTTTTTTGAGCATTTGGATAGACTTTTACCATACCATAGAATTTGCCTTTAGCTTGTCCATCTAACACATATTTAAACAATTCAGCACTTGAAGAATCCGGTCCGATATGATTAATCGTAGTTGTGTTATCAATATTTTGATCTTTATCACCCAAGACCAAACCATTTAAAGATAATGATGAATGAGATCCGTTAATATTTGCAACTACTGTGTTTCTAGTTTTGTTATTATGTAGAGTAATAATATTTGATAACACCTGACTGTTATCAGCTTGATCTAACAACAAAGAACAAATATTAGTCATTTTTTCGTGAGTGTTCTCTAATTTGTAATGTTCGTATATTGCATTTTTACCAACAAACACTTCAGTTACTCTATTTGTCAAATAATGAGAATCTCCTGATGCATGATCGCATATTAGTAACTGAGCAGATGAATCATCTTCCAATATTATTAAATTATGACTTACAGCTAATATGTCTGAATTGCCATGCATCAGATTTATTAATTGCAATGGTTTATCCATTTTAAGCCCTTTGGGAATATAAACGAATAGGCCATCTTGAGCAAACATCGCATTGAAAGCTTGATTCCCGTCAGTATTAATAGTCATTTGACGATTAATGTAGGGCTTAACCAAATCAGAATATTTACTAATCGCTTCTGATATGCCGCAAACTATTACTCCTTCTGGTAATTTTGCTTGTTGCGAATTGGGATAAAAAGTGTCATTTAAAACAAAATATATATAAGCTCCAATATTCGGGACATCACATTTAAATGACAAATAAGGATCAACATTAATTTTATATCTATTAATATTTAAACCAAAATCTCGCTCATATTCTTGTGCATAAATGCTTAAACCTAATTTTGACAAGGATTCACAAGCAGCTGCTCTATTAGTATTTAATAGATCTGAACTATAAGAATCTATAAGCTCTGATTGTTCTTTATATAATGATATGTAGGCATCCTGAACCATCTTATTCTCCTACTTCTTGTTTAATCCAATCGTATCCTTTTTCTTCCAATGTTAAAGCCAATTCTTTACCTGCTGTTTTAACAATTCTGCCTTTATATAAAATGTGTACAACATCAGGCACGATGTAGTCTAGTAGCCTTTGGTAGTGGGTTATTAAAATGGTAGCCGAATCAGGACGTTTTAATTTATTTACGCCATTTGCAACAATTCTTAAAGCATCAATGTCTAATCCGGAATCTGTTTCATCTAAAATAGACAAAGATGGCTCTAACATTGCCATTTGAAATATTTCGTTACGTTTTTTTTCTCCTCCCGAAAAACCTTCATTAACTGAGCGATTAGCGAGTTTGCTGTCTAATTCTACAATATTTTTTTTGTCACGCATCAACTTAAGGAATTCTGCAGCTGATAATTGTGGCAGATTTTTATATTTTCTATGCTCGTTGACTGCTGTACGCATAAAATTTACCATGCTTACTCCGGGGATTTCAACCGGATATTGAAAACTCAAGAATAATCCTTCGCGAGAACGTTCCTCCGGCGATAATTCTAATAAGTTTTTACCATTGAAAGTTACTGTTCCACCGGTTACTGAATAAGCAGGATGACCTGCAAGAACAGCTGATAGTGTACTTTTCCCGGAACCATTAGGTCCCATGATGGCATGAACTTCACCCGGTTTAACCGAAAGGTTAACACCTCTAAGTATCTCTTTCCCGCCAATTACGGCATGTAAATCTTTTATTTCCAACATATTATCCTACTGTTCCTTCTAGAGATATTTGAAGTAGTTTTTGTGCTTCTACTGCAAATTCCATTGGTAATTTATTAAATACTTCTTTAGCGAAACCATTTACAATAAGACCTACAGCATCTTCTGTTGAAATACCGCGTTGATTACAATAGAAAAGTTGATCTTCATTGATTTTTGAGGTACTCGCTTCATGTTCAACTATTGCTGTTTGGTTATGAACATCAATTGAAGGGAATGTATGAGCTCCGCACTTATCGCCTAACAAAAGGCTGTCACATTGTGAAAAATTACGTGCAAAATCAGCATTTTCAGACATTTTTACCAATCCTCTGTATGAGTTTTGACTATGTCCGGCAGAAATACCTTTTGATACAATTCTACTACGAGTATTTTTGCCGATATGTATCATTTTAGTCCCTGTATCAGCCTGTTGATAGTTATTTGTTACAGCAACTGAGTAGAATTCGCCTACCGAATTATCTCCGCGTAATATACAACTTGGATATTTCCATGTAATTGCAGAGCCTGTTTCAACTTGTGTCCAAAAAACTTTTGAATCAACGCCCTTACATAATGCTCTTTTTGTCACAAAATTGTATATACCACCATTCCCGTTTTTATCACCCGGATACCAATTCTGTACTGTTGAATATTTTACTTCTGAACGATCGTGAGCAACTATTTCAACAATTGCAGCATGTAACTGATTTTCATCACGCATTGGTGCAGTACAACCTTCCAAATAAGAAACATACGAATCATCATCGGCCACAATAAGAGTTCTTTCAAATTGTCCGGTGCCGGAGGCATTTATTCTAAAATATGTAGATAATTCCATCGGGCATCTCACGCCTTTAGGAATATATGCAAATGAACCGTCTGTAAATACTGCACAATTAAGTGCAGCAAAAAAATTGTTTGTATAAGGAACTACAGAGCCTAAATATTTTTTTACTAAATCAGGATGTTCTTGAACAGCTTCACTTATAGAGCAAAAAATAATTCCCAATTTAGCCAATTCATCTTTATAAGTAGTTTTTATAGATGTACTATCCATTACGGCATCTACAGCAATTCCTGCTAAATGCCCTTGCTCATGTAATGGAATCCCTAATTTATTAAAGGTATTGAGTAATTCAGGATCTACTTCATCTAAACTTTTCGGTGCATTTTTACGAGGTGCCGCATAATAAGAAATGGCTTGAAAATCAATTGTAGGAATATCTAATTTAGCCCAATTAGGCATCTTCATTGTCAACCAATAATGATATGCTTTTAAACGAAATTCTAACAGCCATTCCGGTTCTTTTTTCTTTAAAGATATTGTTTTTATTACATCTTCACTTAAACCAAGAGGTACACGATCAGTTTCAATATCGGTGGTAAAACCATATTTGTATTCGCCGGACGTAAATCCGGACAACACTTTGTCTTGTTTATCTTTAGACTTATTCTTCATTCTCACCATCAATATAGAATTTTGCATAAGGCATTACAGCCGGTACAAATTCTTTTAAAGGCATATATAATATAGATTCTGCTTTTCTCTCTTCGCTTACAAATAGGATATGATTATTAAGTTCGTTAGCAAGATTTATCAATACACTGAGAATTAATGCATACTTAATTACTCCGAACATTCCACCCAATAACCTATTAAGCCACGATAGAGTTATAATTTTTAAAAATTTGTCTAAAAGTTTTGCTATAAAAAAACACAATAATGAAACTACGACAAATATTGCAAAATAAGAGATCACATGCATTGTTCTGTCGGAAAAAACAAACCAATCATATAATTCTACTGAAAAATCTGTTGAAAATCTATTTGCTAGAATAATTGCAAGAATCAATCCGACAAATGATGCAATTGACATTACTATTCCCTTGTATAGACCTCTAACAAGTCCCCATGCTATTGGAATAAGTAAACATATATCTAACCAAAATCCATCCATAGATAATTCGACGAGCAATTCAATTATAAGGTTTTCTTTATTTCTACTTCTTCAAATGATTCTATTAAATCACCAACAAGTATGTCGTTGTAATTGGATAAATTAAGACCGCATTCAAAGCCTGAATTAACTTCCTTAACATCATCCTTCATACGTTTAAGAGAGCCTAAATCGCCTGAGTGTATTACAATACCATCACGTATCAAGCGGACTTTATTATTGCGTTTAATTTTTCCTTCACGCACAAGACAACCGGCAACAGAACCGACTTTGGTAATTTTAAACACCTGCATAACTTCCAATGTGGCAGTTACCTCTTCTTTGATTTCAGGTGATAACATACCTTCCATTGCATCCCTGATTTCTTCTATGGCATCGTATATAATTGAGTATAATCTAATATCTATTTCTTCACGTTCTGCTATACGTCTTGCAGCTTGTGAAGGACGAACTTGGAATCCCACAACAATAGCATTTGATGCTGCTGCCAATAAAACATCGGATTCGGAAATTGCACCTACGGCTTTATGTATTACGTTAACTTGAATTTCCGGAGTTGATAATTTTATCAAAGAATCAGATAATGCTTCAATAGAACCATCCACATCACCTTTGACAATAATATTCAATTCTTGGAAATTTCCTAATGCAATACGTCTACCCAATTCATCAAGAGTAAGGTGTTTTTTAGTTCTAATGCTTTGTTCGCGTTGTAATTGCTCACGTTTATTTGTAATTTCACGAGCTTCCTGCTCTGTTTCAAGAACATTGAAACGGTCGCCGGCTTGTGGAGCACCATTCAATCCTAAAATTAATACAGGTTCACCCGGTTTAACTTCTTTGATTCGTTGATTACGTTCATTGAACATGGCTTTCACACGTCCGAAACTAACTCCTGCAACCATTACATCACCCATTCGCAATGTACCACCTTCAACCAAAACAGTTGATAAATAACCACGACCTTTATCCAAAGAAGATTCAATAATTGAACCCACTGCTAATTTATTAGGATTTGCTTTTAAATCCAACATTTCTGCTTCCAGCAAAACCTTGTCGAGTAATTCTTTTACTCCGGTTCCTTTTTTAGCCGATATATCTTGAGATTGATATTTACCACCCCACTCTTCGACCAAATAATTCATACCGGCTAATGCTTCTTTAATCTTATCAGGATTCGCATTTGGTTTATCTACCTTGTTTATTGCAAATACTATAGGCACACCTGCGGCTGAAGCATGGTTAATAGCCTCTTTTGTTTGTGGCATCACATCATCATCGGCTGCAACTATAATAATCGCAATATCCGTAACTTTTGTACCACGCGCACGCATAGCTGTAAACGCTTCGTGACCCGGGGTATCCAAGAAAGTAATATGTTGACCGTTATCTAAGGTTACATTGTAAGCACCAATATGTTGTGTAATTCCACCTGCCTCACCTGCAATTACATTAGCTTTACGAATATAATCAAGCAATGAAGTTTTACCATGGTCAACGTGTCCCATAACCGTAACAATAGGAGCACGTGGAACTAATTCTTCAGGCACATCTTGTACCTCGTTTATAGTTTCAGATACTTCTGCACTAATATATTCTGTCTTAAAGCCGAATTCGTCAGCGACTATATTTATTGTTTCTGCATCTAGACGTTGGTTAATAGAAACCATCAAACCTAAATTCATACATGTAGCAATAACTTGAGTTACAGCTACATTCATCATAGTAGCTAACTCATTTACTGTAACAAATTCGGTAATCTTAATAGTTTTACCTTCCAAAAGTTCAGCCTCTGCCTCATTTTGCATACGCTGAAGAGTTGCATCACGCTTGTCACGGCGATATTTTGATGTTTTAGACTTTGATTTACCCGTGAGCAGTGCTAAAGTCTCTTTTACTTGCTTTTGTACATCTTCTTCATTTGGTTGTGCATGTTCAAAAGGACGTTTATCTTTTGAAAATTTGTTATTCGATGGTTTGCGAGACTTATCGTCTATAGGTTTATTAATGTCAATTCGCTCCTTCTGAATTCTATTACGTTTTCGTTTTTCATCTCCACCTGCTCCTGCATTTGCATTTGGAGCGTTATTTGGAGAATTTTGAGGACGATTTTGATTGTTTTGAGAATTCTGAGTATTAGCTGCATTACTATTTGTGTTATTACCTGAATTCTGCTTTGAAGGATATTTTACTTCTCTTTCTTTACGTTTTTCTTCTTTTGTTTTCTTCTTTGGACGTGTTTGTTGATTCAAACTAGCCAAATCAATTTTACCTACAACATTTATTGTGGATTGTATAGGAGGTTTGCTCATTGAAAATATTTCTTCAGCAGGTTTTGATACCTCATTTTCAATATTATCCAACTCTTGAGTATTATCTGACCCTTGTTCAATATTTGTTGTATTTTGAATTTCTTCCCTTATTTTCGATTCTAACTTAGGCTCTACTACAGGATTCGCTTTGCTATCTTCTAAAGGCTCAATTTTCTTGACTTGTTCTTTTTCTATTTTAGGTTCAACAATAATTTCTTTTTGAATCGGAGCCTCAACTTTTTCTACATTTTTTTCCTCTTTAACCGGTTCTACAGGTGCTACCGGTTCTGCCTTAGGTTGAGGTTCTGATTTCTTATAATTAAGACTTTCCAAATCTATTTTGCCAACAGTCTTTAATTGAGGTCTTTCATTATCTGCAATTTCGACCTTAATTTCTTCCGGTTGTGTCTGTTTGAATCCTTCAAGAACAACAGATTCACTTTTTGATTTTTCCTTATGACGCATTGCCATTATTTCAGACTCAATTTTTTGATCCTTATCCTTGCAAAATTCTTTGTGCAATAAATCAAACTGGTCATCAGTAATACGCGCATTCGGATTTTCTTCCACATCGGCAAAGCCTTTTTGATGTAGAAAATCAACAGCTGTGGACAAACCCACATTCAAATCTTTTGTTACTTTACTTAGTTTTACAGACATATATTATTTTTTTTCTAATTCTGTTGTTATTCATTTAATCCGATACACCCTACTAAAAACACCGTTTTTGCAAAACAATAATGGTTTTATGCAAATTCAGCTTTCAGTACAGATAATACCTGATCAATAGTTTCTTCTTCCAAATCTGTTTCCTTCAATAATTGTTCACGAGAAACTGTTAATACACTCTTAGCTGTATCGTATCCTAATTCTTTGAACACATCAATAACCCACTGTTCAATTTCATCGCTAAACTCATCAAGATAAATATCTTCTTCATTATCTTCTTGAATATCACGGAATACCTCAATTGTGTATTCAGTAAGCATGCTTGCCAATTTTATATTTAAACCGCCTTTACCGATTGCCAAAGATACTTCTTCCGGTTTCAATGAAACTTCTGCACGCTTGTTTGCTTCGTCAACTTTTATTGACAATATTTTTGCAGGGCTCAAAGCACGTGATATAAACAATGATATGTTAGATGTATAATTAATAACATCAATATTTTCGTTGCGTAATTCACGTACGATACTATGTATACGCGAACCTTTAACACCAACACATGAACCTACAGGATCAATACGATCATCAAATGATTCAACGGCAACTTTTGCACGTTCACCGGGGATTCTGGCAATCTTCTTAATTGTTATAATTCCCTCTTGAACTTCAGGAACTTCCAATTCGAATAAGCGTTGTAAAAATACCGGAGCTGTTCTTGATACTATAATTTTCAGAGTATTGTTTTGATTATCAACTTTTACCACTACAGCCTTAACTGTATCGCCTTTTCTGTAAAAATCAGAAGGAATTTGTTCTGTTTTAGGTAAAAGCAATTCGTTATTTTGTGCATCTAACAACAATATCTCTTTTTTCCAGATTTGATAAACTTCGCCATAAACGACTTCACCTATCATATCTTTATATTTTTCGTAAACAGATTCTTTTTGTAGTTCTAATATTTTAGAATACAATGTTTGACGCAAATTTAAAACCGCACGACGACCAAATGACAAAAAATCCACTGCATCTGTAACATCTTCACCAACCTCGCACTCCTCATCAATTTTCTTGGCATCAGTTATACCTATTTGCAAATTAGGATCTTCTACAGCATCATCTTCAACAACTACTCTATCACGCCATATTTCGCAATCGCCTTTAGTCGGGTTAATAACCACTGTAAAATTTTCGTCTGTACCGAACATTTTTGCAATAACGCTGCGAAACGATTCTTCCAAAACACTAATCATTGTTGACTGATCGATGTTCTTTAAATCCTTAAACTCTGAGAAAGTCTCAATCATATTTAGAGACTTCGTTGAATCTTTTGCCATTTTAGTGTCAATTGAATTTTAAGTTATATTTTGTGTATTTTACCTCTGTATAAGAAAATCGCAATTGTTCATGATTTACTATGCGACTACCTTTTTCTTTTTTCTCTACTTCTACAACGAAATGTTCATCTCCAACTTCTTTTAAAATTCCGAAGATTTTTTTACCACCGGACAAGACTTCTACTTCGTTTCCGATATTTTTTTCGTATTGTTTTTTTACTTTAAACGGAGATGTAATGCCTGCAGAACCAACTTCAAGACTACAATCTTCAATATCACGATTAAGATTTAGTTCTATAAATTTATTAATTTCACAACATGTATCAATGTCAACACCTCGTTCTGAATCAATCTCCACAACTATGGCATTGTCTTTACCTACTGACACATCAGTCAGAAAGCAATCTTTATCTTGCAAGAACTCTGCAACAAGTTGATATACAACATCTTTATTTATCATTCGGTATATTACAATAAAGAAGGGGAACTTACGTCCCCCCTCAAATCGGTGCAAAGGTATGAATAATTATTTAAAACACAAAATATTACAATTATTTTTATAACCCAGTAAATTGAAAATTCAAACTCTTTAAAACGATATCGAAAAATACCACTTTGTACATTTAATAAATTATGTACCTTTGTTGCTGTGTTATAAGAATCAGAGTACAATTCTGCTTGTTGTTTCAAATATGGAGCATTACAATTACAATCATAATAAATTAGGAGTCTTAGATGTTTCAATACGTCCAAACACAAGATCAATACGTGCTTACGTAAAAGTTGACGGTATACATCTACACATTCCAAATAGACGCTTTTTAAAAAACGGAATAGAATTTATAGATAGCAAGCAAGACCAACTTTTAAATATGCTCGAAAGGGTTAAAAGTAGACAAAAAGCAAATATCACAAAAGAGGAAGAATTTGAATTACAAAATATTGCTAAAGAAACATTTCCAAAACGTGTTAAAGAACTAGCAATACAATATGGATTCAAATATGCAGATGTAAGCATTAGGAAAATGAAATCAAGATGGGGAAGTTGCTCGCTAAAAGGGAATATTCATCTATCATCATACTTGGCGGCATTACCAACTGCATGCATCGATTACGTGATACTACACGAACTTTGCCACACACGACATATGAATCATGGCCCATTATTTTGGAGAGAAGTTGAAAAGGTTTGCCCTGATTACAAGAACACACGTAAAATAATGAGACAACACAAATGGAATGGTTAGAGCGCACAAAACTACTTTTAGGTAAATCAGGTACTGATTCGCTTTGCCATTCAAAAATAATAGTAATTGGAGTTGGCGGAGTTGGAGCTTATGCTGCTGAAATGCTTTGTAGAAGTGGTATTGGTGATATTACATTAGTTGATGCCGATACTATAAAAGAAAGCAATATTAATAGACAGCTACCTGCCACGACAAAAACTCTTGGACTAAATAAAGCTACAGTGATGGCTAAACGATTACAAGAAATTAATTCTGATGCCAATATTACACCAATAATTAAATTTATTGAAGCAGACTCTATTGAAGCATTATTCGCTGACAATAAATATGACTATGTAGTTGATGCCATCGATTCGATATCTCCCAAAGTTGCCCTTATCACATATTGCATAAAACATCAAATTCCTATTATATCTTCTATGGGAGCCGGAGGTAGAATTGACCCGTCTAAGATTAAATTTGCCGATATTTCGAAAACCTTTGAATGTCCACTTGCCAAGACAATGCGCGACAGACTAAAAAAGGAAGGAATATATAAAGGATTACCGGTTGTATTCAGCACAGAGCCTGTAAATAGAAGTTCGATTTTAGAAGTGTTCGATGAAAGGAATAAACGTTCAACATTAGGTACAATATCATATCTTCCGGCAATTTTCGGATGCTATTTAGCAGCACATGTTATAAAAAATCTAACAAAATGATAAACGCAACAAATATCACAAAATCATTCGGTCAACTGCAAGTTTTAAAAGGCATTGACTTACACATAGACAAAGGTGAATTCGTTTCTATTGTAGGAGCCAGCGGTGCCGGAAAAACAACACTATTGCAAATATTAGGCACACTTGACAAATCTGATACAGGCGCTATCTCGATAGATAATACAAAAGTGAATGAATTAAAATCTGATAAACTCGCTGATTTTAGGAATAAACATATTGGATTTATTTTTCAGTTTCATCAACTTTTACCTGAATTTACTGCACTTGAAAATGTTGAAATTCCTGCATTAATTGCAAAAAGAAGCAAACAAGATGCTGAAAAAAACGCTAAAGAATTACTCAATATGTTAGGTTTGGCAGAACGTATGGATCATAAACCTAACGAACTTTCAGGAGGAGAGAAACAAAGAGTTGCAGTTGCAAGAGCTTTAATAAATAGACCTTCATTAATATTGGCTGATGAGCCATCAGGCAGTTTGGACAGTAAAAACAAAGAAGAATTACATAAATTATTATTCAAATTACGAGATGAGTTTAAACTTACAATATTAGTAGTTACTCACGATTTTGAACTAGCTCACATATCCGACAGAATAATTGAAATGAAAGATGGTTTAATAGTAAAATAAAAAATGCTTCCTTGGGGAAGCATTTTTTATTTCTATAGTTATTAATTATCCGCCAGCCACCATTGTTTTACACTTCGGAAACTTATAGCACTAGGTTTGTTTGCTGTTGCAAAATCGTTGTAAGTTACATATACACGAATCTTACCTACAGAATAATCAAAATCATATTCCTCTTGATATAAAAAACCTTCATCTGTTGATTTAAAACGAGTTACGGGCAGTGGTTGTTGAATCCAACCACGCTCTTCCGAGTTATCAAACAAATAAACTTCAACAGAACCATTATCAAAAATCCATTCTGACAAATTTTGATCATTCAAGTCACAATAATAATAAGAACCTAGTTGTCCTTCTGTTCCGTACAACAACCAATCTCCTTCATTTACTGTAAATTCGTCTACAATCCATTGATCTCCTTCTGCGTTACTTCCTTGTGGGCCTTGTGGACCCATTGGACCCATTGGGCCTGTGCACGAAACCAAAGCAAATAGAGTTAATGCAAAAACAATTAATTTTTTCATTTTTAAAATTATTAATTAATAAGTGAACATTTTAAATTTATATCTATTGATTATAACGATTTTTGTCGTAAAAATCCAATATCTTAACTATCATTCCATAAGCTGCTTTGGCAGGACTGTCAGGATTAATATCCATTGCTTTTATATAAGCATTCATAGCTCCTTGCCAATTTTCCATTTTTCTATGCACATTACCGGCTAAAAACCAGGCCTCATCAGAATTCTTATTTTCTGCCAAGTATGCATTTATTGAAGCAAGTGCATCATCGTATTTTTCTTGCCGCATCAAATCATCAATTTTATTTTTAATATTCTCCATACAAAATTAGTAGAAATAAGAATCCATGAAAATAATTCTCCACACCTCATTTTGAGGACCTCTCTACTTGAGAGTTAATCAACTCTATATCATCAAAATAATTAATTTTCATTGCAGAACGAACCTCCGATAATGTTTTTATCGCAACTTCGCGAGCCGCTTCGCTTCCCTTCTTCAAAACTTCGTAAACATAAGGTATGTCCTTTTGATATTCTTTTCGTCTTGCGCGAATTGGAGCTAACTCTTCTTCTAGTACAGCAGTTAAGAATTTTTTAACCTTAACATCACCTAAGCCGCCTCTACGATAATGAGCTTTAAGTTCATCTAAATTAGCATAATCGGGTAAATAACGAGCAAATTGTTCAGGTTTACAGAAAGCATCCAAATATGTAAACACAACATTACCTTCTATTTTTCCCGGATCCTCCAATTTTATATGGTTTGGATCTGTATACATTATTCTCACCTTTTTAGCGACTTCGTCAGCTTCCTCTGAAAGATATATACAATTGCCTAAAGACTTACTCATTTTTGCTTTTCCGTCAATACCCGGCAAACGTAAACAAGCCTGATTAGTAGGTAATAATACTTTAGGTTCTACCAGCGTTTCACCGTATAAGTAATTAAATCTGCGTACTATTTCGGCTGTTTGCTCTATCATTGGAGCCTGATCCTCTCCTACCGGAACAGTTGTGGCTTTAAATGCGCTTATATCAGCAGCTTGACTTATTGGATAAGTAAAAAAACCGACAGGTATATTTGCTTCAAAATTTCTCATTTTGATTTCTGTTTTTACAGTAGGATTGCGCTGTAAACGAGAAACCGTAACAAGATTCATGTAATAAAATGACAACTCACATAATTCCGGTATCTGCGATTGAATTAAAAGAGTAGATTTTTCAGGATCTAAACCACATGCCAAATAGTCTAACGCTACTTCGATAATATTTTGACGCACTTTTTCAGGATTATCAGCATTATCTGTTAATGCCTGAGCATCAGCTATCATTATAAAAATATTTTTGTATTCGCCAGAATTTTGTAATTCAACACGACGACGTAAAGACCCCACATAGTGACCTATGTGTAACTTGCCTGTAGGTCTATCGCCTGTCAAAATAATCTTATCCATAAATTGTCTTGTTCTTTAAAAAAATTTCACAAAGGTATAAAAAACATGGGGATGTGTACACATCCCCATGCATTAAATATTGATTTTAAGAATTAATCTTTTACCCAAATATATAATGAAGTCGGCTCCATATCTACTTTATTAAGACCTTGTTTTACTTTAGTAGTTTTATTTGAAGATTTTACACCTTTTAAATTAACCTCTTCTGTAGTACCAACCAATCTCCATTTTCCTGCCGGTAACTTGACAGAATCAAAGCTATTTGCTTTTTCACTTGCGTTAATTAATACCAATACCTTTTCGTTAACCAAATAACCTAACATACTTTCATTTTTTGGAAGTATCCAAGTATAGTATCCTTCAGGTACTGCCTCTGAAACTCTAAATACTTTACCATAATCTGAGTTGCGCAATTTGCCAAGTCCTTGCCAAAAAGCATACATGTTTGCATAATCATTGCGATTTTGTTTGTTTGGTTTTTGACCGACTAAGTCCCATTTAAAATCATTTG
>MWBK01000130.1 GCA_002069025.1 Bacteroidetes bacterium ADurb.Bin302
TTTGACGATTGCATCAGTCTAATTTTTTATACGCAATAATTTTCTAGGCGGTCCTAACGAGTAGTGCTCGTCACACCCCTTCTCCCCTAACCCCTCACCCTACACATTACACACTACACATTACACATTACACATTACACACTACACACCCTTAACCTTACACACTACACGATTACACACTACACACTACACGCCCTTAGACGCCAATAGTGTATTGCGCATCAATGAGCAAATAGTCATTGGTCCAACTCCTCCGGGTACTGGTGTGATGAAGCTGCATTTTGGTGCTACTTCGTCAAACTTGACATCACCCTTCAATTTAAAGCCGCTCTTCGTTTCGGTTGACGCTACGCGTGATGTACCTACATCAATAATAACGGCTCCGGGTTTAACCATATCGGCGGTTAAAAATTCAGGTTGACCTAATGCTGCTATTATGATATCAGCATTTAAGCATATTTCTTTAAGATTTTGTGTTCTGCTATGACAAACGGTTACTGTCGCATCTATGCCTTTTTGCATCATTAAAGATGCTACGGGTTTACCAACTATATTACTACGCCCTATTACTACGCAAGATTTACCTGAAGTTTGAATTTTATAACGCTTTAACAGCTCAATTATCCCGGCAGGAGTTGCTGATACAAAGCATGGTAAGCCGATTGACATACGACCTACATTGATTGGGTGGAATCCGTCAACATCTTTGCGATAATCTACGGCTTCTATAACTTTTTGCTCATCAATATGTTTTGGTAATGGCAATTGTACAATAAAGCCATCAACATCAGCATCATTATTAAGTTCATTAATTTTTGCCAACAATTCGGATTCTGTAACATCACTTTCATAACGGATAAGAGTAGATTTAAAGCCGCATTGCTCGCAAGCTTTGACTTTATGAGCTACGTAAGTTTCGCTACCTCCGTCATGCCCAATCAAAATTGCAGCAAGATGTGGAGGTCTGCCTCCATTTGCTACTATTTGATTTACTTCTTCGGCAATTTCTTGCTTAATTTGGTCTGCTACTGCTTTTCCGTCGATTAGTTGCATTTATTACCTCCTATTCATAGGCATTTTGCCCGATTGTACCATGCGCATCATTTTGCGCATATCATCAAATTGTTTTAATAAACGATTTAAATCTTGAATGTTTGTGCCACTTCCCTTACAAATACGTTGTTTGCGGCTACCATTAAGCACTTGCGGATTTTTTCGTTCGTAAGGTGTCATGGATTGTATTATGGCTTCGACATGCTTAAATGCATCGTCTTTGATATCTACATCTTTAATTGCTTTTCCAACTCCGGGTATCATAGACGCTAAATCTTTAAGATTACCCATCTTTTTGATTTGCTGTATTTGACGCATGAAATCTTCAAAATCGAATTGATTTTTAGCAATTTTCTTAGATACTCGTCTTGCTTCTTCTTCGTCGTATTGTTCTTGAGCTTTTTCAACCAATGATACTATATCGCCCATGCCCAAGATACGGTCTGCCATACGATTAGGATGGAAATAGTCAATGGCATCGAGTTTTTCGCCTACACCTACAAATTTGATTGGCTTTTCTACTACCGAACGGATAGATAAAGCAGCACCACCACGGGTATCACCATCTAATTTGGTAAGTACAACACCTGTAAAATCGAGTCGGTCGTTAAACTCTTTTGCTGTATTTACGGCATCCTGACCTGTCATTGAATCAACAACAAACAAGATTTCTTGAGGCTGTATTGCTGATTTGATAGCTGCTATTTCGCGCATCATTTCTTCATCAACAGCTAAACGACCTGCTGTATCTACAATTACTATGTCATTACCGTTTTTCTTTGCAAAACTAATGGCATTTTCTGCTATTTTAACAGCATTTTTATTATCGGGTTCTGAATATACCGGAACGTTAATCTGAGTTCCTAATACCTTTAATTGTTCGATAGCTGCAGGACGATATACGTCGCAAGCAACCATTAAAGGATTCTTTCCTTTTTTAGATTTCAACAAATTGGCTAATTTGCCTGTAAAAGTAGTTTTACCTGAACCTTGTAAACCTGACATAAGAATTATTGCAGGCGATCCTTTGGTATTAATGTCGACATTGGTGCCGCCCATTAATAAGGCAAGTTCATCATGTACTACCTTAACCATCAACTCATTAGGTTTTACGGATGTAAGTACATCCATACCCATGGCTTTGGCTTTAACTTGTTCGGTGAAGGTTTTTGCTGTTTTAAAATTTACATCGGCATCAAGTAATGCTTTACGAACATCTTTTAGTGTTTCAGCAACATTGATTTCCGTAATTTTTCCTTGTCCTTTTAGTATCTTAAAAGACCGCTCTAACCTTTCGCTTAAACTTTCAAACATATCTATTTTTTTCGCTTTTTATTAAAAATAAGAACTGCCGTCGAAACAGTGTGTACAAATTCTTTCTTTAGGCAAACCAATTGCTTTAACTAAGGCATCTACAGTATTGAAACGTAGTGAAGTCAAGCCAAATCTTTGGCGAATAACTTCAACCATTTGTTTGTGTTTCTCCGAATTAGGATCAACGTATTCTTGTAAATTCTTATCGTGCTGACCTTCGAAACTCTCAATGATTGAACGTGTTATAAGTTCCAAATCGTTTTGAGTTGCCGAGAAATTAAGGTATCTGCATGAATATACTAATGGAGGACATGCTATACGCATGTGTATTTCTTTAGCTCCATAAGCAAACATCATTTCTACATTACCTCTAAGTTGTGTTCCTCTTACTATTGAATCATCACAAAATACGACTCTTTTGCCTGTCAGCATCTGACGATTAGGCAATATTTTCATTTTTGCAACTAAGTTGCGCATTGATTGTTGAGAAGGTGTAAAACTGCGAGGCCATGTAGGAGTATATTTTAATATGCCTCTTTTGTAAGGAATACCTTTTCCTATTGCATATCCTATTGCATGTCCGATACCTGAATCAGGAATGCCGCATGCAAAATCTGCTTCGGTATCGACATCTGCTTTACCTAAGGCTTCTCCTAATGCATTACGCACTATATCTACGTTTATGCCTTCGTAATCGCAGCTTGGAAATCCGAAGTAAACCCAGAAAAATGAGCATACTTGCATCTTATCGTTAGGTTTACGGACTTGTTTCCATCCGTTTTCGGTAATATGAATTATTTCACCGGGACCAACAAAGTAATCAATATCAAAATCAAGGTTAGGAAAAGCGTTCGGTTCGCTTGATACTGCATAGGCAGAATCTTTTTTACCTATAATCACCGGAGTTCTTCCTAATTTATCACGAACTGCAAATATGCCTTCTTCGGATAAAATAAGTAGTGAACATGAACCTTTGATTGCAGCAAACATCTTTTCAACTCCGTCAACTATTGTTTTGCCTTCGCAGATAAGTGTTGCTATCAATTCTGTTTGATTGGTTTTTCCCGAACTGAGTTCTGTGAAGTGATGATTGCTCTCTAACAATTGTTTTTCGATTTCTTCAATATTGTCGATTCGCGCTACGGTAACAATCGCAAAACGCCCTAAATGGGAGTTGATGATGATTGGCTGTGCATCGGTATCGCTAATAACTCCTATTCCGGAGTTAGCTCCATCGAATTTAGAAAGTCCTGATTCAAACTTCGATCTAAAATATGAACCCTCGATGTTGTGAATAGACCTTGTCAGTCCGTTTGTTTTACTGTACGTCGCCATTCCAGCGCGTTTGGTACCTAAATGCGAATTGTAATCTGTACCATAAAATAAATCGGGAACAGCGTTCCCTTTTGATATTGTACCGAAGAAGCCACCCATAGTTAAGGTTTTTTTGTTGCGCACAAAATTACATAAAAAAGTTTATTCTACAATTCGATAATGTGTTTGATTTTGATATTTTTTGTAGGGGCGTGTAATGTGTAGGGGCGAATTGCATTCGCCCTTCAAATTCACAATGCACAAATGTTTCGAAATGAATAACCGCAACATAATGCGATCGTGATGGGCATGCCATGGCATGCCCTTGATTTGATGATGCAATAACGATTCGATAATGTGTTCGATAATGATGCATTCGATATTTATAAATCCAATATCAAAATTTCATTTTACCACAATGAAACAATATTGCATTTCGAAACATTTGTGCATTTCGAATTCGAAGGGCATGCCATGGCATGCCCCTACGGGTGCATTTGGATAATTTTCAACATTGAATGTGTATATGTTACGTATTGAATGTGATGGGCATATTATGGCATTTGATAATGCAATACCGTTTCATAAATATGATGTACGGGTGCATTTGGATACCGTTATTCAATATAATAGAATTTATCATCAACCCATTTTGCAGGGTTATTAATAATATATTTCGAAATATTTTGATGCGATGATTCATCACGTATTATGTGTTCGTAATAATTGCGTTGCCATTGAAAATATTGATAATCGTTTATGTTGCACCAACGTTTTACAGATGATTTGTATTGGTTTACAATTAATGATATTGAATCTATTATGGGTTTGCCAAATTGCGTGTATTGAGGCACATTATGTGATATATTATCGTATATTCCATTTAAGGGTACGCCATGGCATGCCCCTACATTCGCGTCTATTGAAATTTTATTATCGGATTTTTCCATAATTTCGATTATTCCGTGTATGTGATTGGGCATAACAACAAATTCGTGTAATGCGATATTGGGAAAATGTTTGGGAATATCGAACCAATAATCGTTGGCAATTTTTCCTGTGTCGGTTAAGGTCATTTTACCATTTGTGATTTTTCCGAAAAAACATTCTTTATATTTCACACATATCGTAATAAAATACAATCCTTCTTTCGAATAATCGTATTTTTTTAATCGTAACGAACGGCGATTGTGAATATATGGGTTATATTTTGTCATTTTGATCGAATTATGATGGGTTTTTATCGCAATGCGATGTTTTTTTGGACGTGTAAATATATGTAATTTCATTTAATATTTTTACCGGATACATCATGGAAAATTTATTGGTGTGGGATTCGGGGTGTGATTATGTTTCGTTGATCGGATTGTAGGGGCATGCCATGGCGTGCCCTTCATTTGATGATGCAATAACGATTCATAAATGTGTTCGATAATGATGCATTCGATATTTATAAATCCAATATCAAAATTTCATTTTACCACAATGAAACAATATTGCATTTCGAAACATTTGTGCATTGTGAATTTGTAGGGGCACGCCATGGCATGCCCCTACAACGCATTATTGATCATTTCAACATTGGATTATACACGATTACACGATTAAACGATTACACAATGATTTTCATAAATTTTATCAGAAAAATCATATCTTTGCACGCGATGCCGAAATCGAACTTTACATACTTATACATAACGAATTTTTGGGGAGTAATGAACGATAACTTCCTGAAAACAGTGGCATGTTTCATAGCAATTTCGTGGGTTGATATACAATGGCAGTCGCTGGTTGTAAGCGCAGCTGCAGGTTCGCTAGTACTGCCCTACCTCATATTCTCGCCACTAGCAGCCAGAATGACATCAATTTGGAGTAAAAAACGCATTATCATATATTGTAAAATAGCAGAACCACTGATTATGGTAGTTGCTGTTATTGGATATATGTATCAATCGGTATTTATAGTTATATTATCAATTTTGCTGATGGGTTTACAAAGTGCAATTTATTCGCCCGCAAAATACAGCTTAATACGTGATATTGGAGGAAATGAAGGCATATCTACAGGCATGGGAGGAATGGAAGCTGTATCATTTATGGCAATGCTCGCCGGTATGGTAGCTGCATCAGTTTTAGTAGATATGGTACCGATATCGACTATCTACATTTGCCTATTTGCATTCTCAATATTAGGATTAATATTCAGTTTCGGTATAAAAGCAGAAGAAACACCCGAAAATAATATTTATCCCATTGAGCCTATATCATTTATCACAAACATCCATAAAAAAGCACTTGAATACAAGGGACTTAATTCTATAATTTACACATTATCAGTATTTTGGTGGATAGCTGCATCAATGCAAATAGGACTACTTATTTATTGCAAACAAGTCCTTTATTTAAATTCCTTTGACACAGGTTTAATACTATCATTAGCTGCGGTTGGTATCACAATAGGTTGCGTTGCTGCCGGATACATAAATAAGAGACATCCACTACTATGGAGAATCCCCTTAATAGGATTAGTTTTAACAATTTTGTTTATTTTAATGTTTGCCTGTAATTTAAAACCGATTCCGTTTACCATTGTTTTGTTTATAACTGCATTTACAGCAGGATTGTTTAAGCTACCACTTGATACTGAAATTCAGAAACGCGTAAAAGGTTCTACATTAAACGTGATATTGGCATATTTTAATCAAGTGTCGTTTATTTTCATACTATTGGCATCAGTAACATTTTCGTTATTATGTGTGTTTTTGTCTCCAAAATACTTATTCCTGATGCTTGCAATTATAAGCTTTTGCGCACCTATATACCTGATGATCAATTACAAATCATTAATATGCCATATCTTTAAAGATTTACTTCATTTGAGATACGATATTAAGATTTCGGGGATTGAACATTTGCAAAGCAAAAACACTTTATTGGTGATGCCTAATCATCAGGCCGTAGTTGACCCAATGATTCTATTTGCAGAATTTTACGACTATCAATTACGCCCTATGGTTGACGAAGCATATTTTAACACTGCACTTACCAGACATATATTAGGCTTATTTGATAGCATTGAAGTGCCTGATTTAAGCAAAAACAGGAAAGGTGTAGAACAAGCTAAACAGTTGAGAAATATTGCTCTTGAATCATTAAAACGCAATTGGAACGTATTTTTCTACCCTTCAGGTCATATTACTTTAGATGGACTTGAACATATAGGCAACAGACATCTTGCTTACGAAACATGTAAAGAACTGCCGGAAAACACAACTGTTATAGGCATTAGAACCTATGGACTATGGGGAAGCATGTGGAGTAAATATGGAAAAAAGAAAACACCTAGCTTAACAATTAACTTATTAAAAAGTATCGATAAAGTAATCGAATGGGCTAAGGCTGATAAAAGAAGCTTTAACACTCAACTTGAAAATTATTACAACACCCCTATTTAGTTATCAACATTGCAAAGATTCTTATCGCTTGAAAGTTGATAATACTCAACTATTTTTTATCTTTGCACGGCGAAAATTCGCAACAGCATGAAAAATACAAGAAACTTCTGCATTATTGCCCATATTGACCATGGTAAAAGTACTTTGGCAGATCGTTTGCTTGAACTAACTCAAACTGTTACGGGCAAAGACTTGCAAGCTCAAGTACTTGACAATATGGATTTGGAGCGCGAAAGAGGCATAACAATTAAAAGTCATGCTATCCAAATGGACTACAAATACAAAGGTGAAAAATATACTTTGAATTTAATAGACACTCCGGGACATGTGGATTTTTCGTATGAGGTTTCGCGTTCGATAGCTGCTTGTGAAGGAGCTCTTCTTATTGTGGATGCCACACAAGGCATACAGGCTCAAACAATATCAAACTTATACATGGCCATAGAAAATGATTTGGAAATTATTCCGATCATGAATAAAATGGATATGGATAGTGCTATGCCTGAAGAGGTTGAAGATCAGATTGTTGAATTATTAGGATGCAAAGCTGAAGATATAATTAGAGCAAGTGGTAAAACGGGTATGGGAGTACCTGAAATATTAAACGCTATTGTTGAACGTATAAAACCACCTAAAGGAGACCCTGAAGCCCCACTCCAATGCTTGATATTTGATTCTGTTTTTAATTCATTTAGAGGCATTATTACTTATATAAAGGTCGTTAACGGCACTATGCACACAGGCGATCTTGTAAAGTTTGTAAATACAGGCAAACAATATTACGCTGACGAAATTGGTGTTCTGAAGCTAGAAATGGAACCTAAAGAAGAATTGACATGTGGCAATGTAGGTTACATAATTTCAGGCATAAAGGTCTCGAAAGAAGTTCGTGTAGGTGATACAATTACACACGTAGAAGATCCTTGCGATTCTGCAATTGATGGTTTTGAAGAAGTAAAACCAATGGTTTTCGCAGGTGTTTATCCAATAGATTCTGAAGATTTTGAGGATTTGCGTTCGTCAATGGAAAAATTGCAATTGAATGATGCGGCACTTACTTTCACACCGGAATCATCAGCAGCTTTAGGCTTCGGTTTTAGATGCGGATTCTTGGGTATGCTGCACATGGAGATTGTACAAGAACGCTTAGAACGCGAATTCAATATGGATGTTATTACTACAATTCCTAACGTCCAATACAAAATATATACGAAAAAAGATGAGTTACTTGAAGTACATAATCCTTCGGGGATGCCTGATATCACACTTATTGATCGTATAGAAGAACCTTATATCCGTGCATCAATCATTACAAAAACCGACTTTATAGGTGCTATTATGACCCTATGCCTCGGTAAACGCGGTGAATTGATAAAACAAGAATACGTTTCATCAAACAGAATAGAAATATTATATGATATACCAATGGGCGAAATTGTATTTGATTTTTATGATAAATTGAAATCAATTTCAAAAGGTTATGCATCATTCGATTATCATATAAACGGATTCCGTCCTTCAAAATTAGTAAAATTGGATATCTTACTTAATGGAGAACCTGTAGATGCTTTATCATCTTTAACTCATGCTGATAATGCTGTTACAATCGGACGAAGAATGTGTGAAAAGTTAAGAGAATTGATTCCTCGTCAACAATTTGAAATTGCTATACAAGCAGCAATCGGAGCTAAAATTATAGCACGCGAAACAATAAAACCTGTACGAAAAGATGTAACTGCCAAATGTTACGGAGGTGATATATCGCGTAAACGCAAGTTGCTTGAAAAACAGAAAAAGGGTAAAAAACGTATGAAACAGATTGGTTCTGTTGAAGTGCCTCAAAAAGCCTTTATGGAAGTACTTAAATTGGATTAAATATTAACTATTAACTTTTAAAAAATTATGGAGACATCGGTTCCCGCATGGACACTCATTCCCTTTGGAATGATGTTAATGTGTATTGCGATCGCACCACTCTTCTTAGAAAAGAGTTGGGAGAAAAATCTGAACAAGTTGATTGTATCACTTGTTTTAGGTTTACCTACTGCGGCTTATATGGTATACATAGGCCTTGGTGAAAAAGTTGCACATCAATTAATGTTTGATTATGTGCCTTTTATCATTTTACTTTGCTCTCTGTTTGCTGTAACAGGAGGTATTCATTTAAGCGGTGATATCGCTGCAAAACCTAAAATTAATACTCTGTTTTTGGGTATTGGTTACGTTTTGGCATCAATTATGGGAACAACAGGTGCTGCAATGCTTTTAATCAGACCTATTATTGCAACAAATGCACAACGTAAACACAAAACACATACTATTTTGTTCTTTATTGCAGCGGTTGCTAACTGTGGTGGTTTATTAACTCCACTCGGCGATCCTCCACTATTCTTACTTTATTTACGTGGTGCTGAATTTACATGGTTTTTAAATTTATTACCGGAATGGGCTTTTGTAGGAGCTTTATTATTAGGAATTTACTTCTTAGTTGATACTTACTATTATAAGAAAGAAAATCTTGCTGACATCAAAAAAGACAATACCCAAAAGTCACCTATTCGTATAAGCGGAAATGTAAATTTCTTATATTTGGTAGGAATTGTATTATCCGTAGCATTTATCAATCCGGGTACAATTCCGGGAATGGCTGATCATGACGGATATACAGCTAATCTTGTAATGAAATATTTACGCGAAATTGTTTTAGTTCTTATCATATTAGGATCTATATTTACAACTAAAAAAGATATTCGCATCGCAAACAATTATTCATGGTCTCCTATAATTGAAGTAGCTGCATTATTCTTAGGTATTTTTATAACTATGACTCCTGCATTATTGTTCTTACAAGAACATGCTGCAAGTTTAGGTTTGGATAAACCTTGGCAATTTTATTATGCAACAGGTGCTTTAAGCTCTTTCCTTGATAACGCTCCTACAGCACTTGCATTTCATAGTGTAGCTAGCGGTTTACCTGAATCTATAGCAGCAGCTAATGCAAACATTGTTGATGGTTTGTTGAATTTTAACGGAAATGATGTATCATTTGTTGCGCGGGTTCCTGAAACCTTGCTAAAAGCCATTTCTATTGGTGCTGTATTTTTTGGTGCTATGACCTATATTGGTAACGGACCAAACTTTATGGTTAAAGCTATCGCTGAAGAGAACAAAATTTCAATGCCTAGTTTCTTTGGATACATGATAAAATTCTCTTTGATAATTTTATTACCGATTTATATTATAACTCAATTGATTTTCTTTTAAATAATGAACGAATTAACTGCTTTAACAGCCATATCGCCCATTGACGGACGTTATCGTGGAAAGACAAATGTATTAGCGGAATATTTTTCTGAATATGCCTTAATCCGCTATCGTGTAAAGGTAGAAGTGGAATATTTTATCGCTCTATGCGAATTACCATTACCACAACTTAAATCAATAAATAGTAATCTATTTAAGGATTTGAGAGATATTTACAAGAACTTTTCTGAGTCTGATGCACAAGCAATAAAAGACATTGAAAAGGTTACTAATCACGATGTTAAAGCGGTAGAATATTTTTTAAAAGAAAAATTTGACAAACTTGGTTTGGCCGAATACAAAGAATTCATCCATTTGGGATTGACATCGCAAGACATAAATAACACTGCCTTGCCTATGTCTGTAAAGAATTGTTTGGATGATGTATATTATCCTGCCATTCAAGAATTAATTGACAAATTAAATTGCTTAGCTGACACATGGAAAGATATTCCCATGTTGGCAAAGACACACGGACAACCTGCATCTCCTACCCGTTTGGGTAAGGAGATTAAGGTGTTCGCAATTAGACTTGAACAACAGTTAAGTTTGCTTAAATCAGTTCCTATATCTGCAAAATTTGGCGGCGCAACCGGAAATTACAATGCACATCTTGTTGCATATCCAAGCTACGATTGGAAACAATTTGGGGATAAGTTTGTAAGTGAAAAACTAGGATTACAAAGAGAAAGATGGACGACTCAAATATCTAACTATGATAATTTAGCTGCTCTTTGCGATGGTTTAAAACGAATCAACACTATTATCATTGATTTAGATCGCGATTTCTGGACATATATCTCAATGGAATACTTTAAGCAGACAATAAAAGCCGGTGAAGTTGGTTCATCTGCAATGCCACACAAAGTAAATCCTATTGATTTTGAAAATTCGGAAGGTAACTTAGGCTTATCAACCGCAATTTTGGAGCATTTGGCTCACAAATTACCTGTATCACGTTTACAACGCGACTTAACTGACTCTACTGTTATTAGAAACATGGGAGTACCTTTTGCTCACACATTGATTTCGATACAAAGCACAATGAAAGGTTTAGGTAAATTAATTTTGAATGAACCTGCTTTAGAACGTGATTTGGAACATTGCTGGAATGTTGTTGCAGAGGCTATTCAAACAATTTTACGTAGAGAAGGATATCCAAAACCCTACGAAACACTGAAAGAATTAACTCGTACCAATAGTACAGTTACTGAAGAATCAATACATGCCTTTATTGAAACATTAAATGTATCTGAAAGTGTAAAAGCTGAATTGAGACAAATAAGTCCGTTCAACTACACCGGAATGTAATTAAGTATTTACAGCAAGCACTAACAACACAAGAAAGTGAAACAAATTTGGATATTACTAAAACGCTTTGTGCCGCCTTACAAAATTAATGCGGTAGGTGTTGTGTCGTATAGTATGTTGTCAACTATACTTAGCTTGTTTTCTTTTGCACTAATCGTTCCTATTCTGGAAATTCTTTTTCAGACTCGTGAGGCTGTATATACAATTCAAAGTATGGACAATGTGCAGACAATGCAATTGTTTGATGTTTTAAAGAATAATCTATACTATTACATAACTCAGTTTATTGGAGTTTATGGTCCGACAGCAACACTGATTGTATTATCAATAGCTCTTGTAATCATGACATTCTTAAAAGTTATTACTTTTTATGCAAGTGCCATGTCAATGTCAAAAATACAATCAGGAGTTTTGCGAGACCTACGTAACACCTTATTTAGTAAGATCGTAAGTTTACCAATCGGATTTTTTAGCGAAGAGCGTAAGGGTGATATCATGGCACGTATGAGCGTCGATGTGAACGATGTTGAAACGTCAATCATGAGTTCGCTTGACATGTTAATAAAAAACCCGCTTATTATCATTATTTATTTGATTGTGATGTTTGTAATAAGTTGGGAATTATCTGCTTTTGTAATTATAATGCTGCCTATTAGTGGTGTTTTGATTGGGCAAGTTGGTAAAAACCTAAAGAAAAGTTCTTTGGAATGTGCAGAACAAGGAGGAGCCTTAAATGCACAAGTTGAAGAAACATTAGGTGGTTTACGTATTGTAAAGGCATTTAATGCAGAATCGAAAATAGAAGACAGATACAGAAAACTAACTAACAAGAATAGAGAATCTGTATTAAAAGTTTTACGTCGCCAACAGTTGGCTCATCCAATGAGCGAATTTTTGGGAACGACTGTAATATCTATTGTTCTATGTTATGGAGGTAACTTGATTTTAAATACGAGTAACTCACCATTAACAGCTCCCGTATTCATATATTATATCTTGTTGTTTTATAGTATAATTAACCCTATTAAAGAACTATCTAAAGCTGCATATAGCGTTCGTAAAGGTTCAGCATCACTGCAACGTATTGATAAAATATTAGCTGCAAAAAACCCATTAACATGGCCTAAAA
Source organism: Bacteroidetes bacterium ADurb.Bin302 (assembly GCA_002069025.1). Next base: position 12,880 of record MWBK01000130.1, read on the forward strand.
ATTCGATTAAACTTGACGAATTTAAACATCAAATAGAATATAAGAATGTCAGTTTTTCATACCAAACGGAATTGGTACTTCGCAATGTTAATCTTACTATTGAAAAAGGTAAAACCATAGCCTTAGTAGGTCAATCAGGTTCGGGCAAATCTACTTTGGTTGATTTATTACCACGTTTTTGGGATGTAACGGATGGAGAGATTTTGATTGATGGCATTAATATCAAACAAATGACTCTACACAATTTACGTGCACTTATGGGTAATGTAAATCAGGAAGCCATATTATTTAATGATTCGTTTTACAATAACATTACCTTTGGCGTTGAAAATGCTACCGAAGAAGAGGTAATTAAAGCTGCCAAAATAGCAAATGCACATGATTTTATTACTGCCACAGAACAAGGATATAATACTAATATTGGGGATAGAGGAAGTAAATTATCCGGCGGACAACGTCAACGCATTAGTATAGCAAGAGCTATTTTAAAAAACCCTCCTATTTTAATTTTAGACGAAGCCACATCGGCCTTAGATACTGAATCGGAAAAACTTGTACAAGAGGCTTTAGAGAACCTGATGAAGAATCGTACAACAATTGTAATTGCACATCGCTTATCAACTATAAAGAATGCTGATGAGATATGCGTTATTGATAATGGTATGATTACCGAAAGAGGTACACACGACGAGCTTATTGCTCTTAATGGCATCTATAAGAAGTTACAACAAGACCAAAGTTTGAATTAATTCGGATAGTAAATCGGTATTATCTTCGAGAGCATTACCAATTACGACTAAATCTGCTCCTGCTTGAAAAACTTTCTTCATTTCTTCTGCAGACCTTATTCCTCCACCAACAATTAATGGAATGTTTATTGACTGCTTTACAGAGTTTATCATTTTATCTGGTACTCTTAATTGAGCACCACTACCCGCTTCTAAATAAATAGCTTTTTGACCTAAAAATTCGCCGGCTATAGCTGTTGCTACTGCAATACTAGTCTTATTACGAGGAATTGGTTTAGTATTGCTGATGTACTCAACACTTGTCATAGTGCCACTCTCAATCAATATATATCCGACCGGTATAACACTTATTCCGGAACGCTTAATATATGGAGCTGAATTTACATGTTGAGATATTAAGTAATCGGGATTTCGACCTGAAATAAGGGATAAATACAATAATGCATCTGCTTTAGGACTAAACTGAGAAGCATTACCGGGAAATATTATTACAGGTATATTTACTGCTTTTTTTATTGATTCTATGGCCTTTTCTGTAGATGCGGATGTAATGCTGCCACCAACAAAAATGTAATCGGGAGTGTATTTAGACAAGAGAGATAACAAATGCGCAAACTTATCGCTCCCATAAGAATCGGGATCGATAAGTATTGCTAATTGTTTTTTATTTAGTGAAAACACTATCCTATTTGTTATTAATACGACGTAGAACGAAAGCAGAACGTGATGGCACGTATAGCTTAATCCATTCTTTATCTATAAAGCCATCAGCAGGCATTGTAAAGTGATGTATAGATTCGTCGCTTAAACCGAATCCACCAAATGATTTAGAATCAGTATTAAGTACCATCTCATATTCACCTGGAGCAACTAACATACCATAATCGGTATAAGAATTGCATGGATGAAAATTATATACAAACAATAAATCGTCTCGACCAAAAGCCAATACCTGATCACCTGAATTTTCCCAATATTTATATAATGAAATTTCTTGGAATTTATCTCTTTCAACAATTAAATCAACCATAGCCTTATCAAAATCAGCTAATGCTTTATATAAATAATTAGGATTATCTACCAACTCCCATTGACGTCTTGCATATTTATACGACCATCCATTCCCTTCTCTTGGGAAATCTATCCATTCCGGATGACCGAATTCATTACCCATAAAATTAAGGTAACCTCCGTTTATTGTAGATGCAGTAATTAATCTAATCATTTTATGCAACGCGATACCTCTATCTACCATGTATGTTGTATCACCCTTTTGCATATGCCAATACATGTCGGCATCAATCAAACGGAATATTATAGTCTTATCGCCTACTAATGCTTGATCGTGACTTTCTGCATAACTAATAGTTTTTTCGTCACTTCTACGATTAGTAAGTTCCCAGAATAAATGTCCCGGTTTCCAATTCTCATCCGTGTATTCTTTGATATATTTTATCCATAAATCAGGAATACCCATTGCCATACGATAATCAAATCCCATACCACCATCAACGAATTTGCTTGCCAATCCGGGCATTCCGCTCATTTCTTCCGCAATTGTAATCGCTGTAGGCTTTACCTCGTGAATCAATTGATTTGCTAATGTAAGGTAACAAATGGCATCACCATCTTGATTTAAATTATAATAATCTGCATAACCGCTAAAAGCTTCTCCAAGTCCGTGACTCAAATATAACATTGATGTAACGCCATCGAAACGGAATCCATCAAAATTGTATTCTTCAAGCCAGAATTTACAATTTGACAAAAGGAAATGCAAAACTTCATTTTTACCATAATTGAAGCATAAAGAATCCCAAGCAGGATGCTCACGACGAGAACCATCATGGAAGTACTGATAGCCTGTACCATCAAATCTGCCTAAACCTTCAACTTCATTTTTAACTGCATGGGAATGAACAATATCCATAATTACAGAGATGCCCATGCTATGTGCAGTATCTATGAGTTCTTTTAACTCTTCAGGTGTTCCAAAACGTGATGATGCAGCGAAAAAACTTGATACATGGTATCCGAATGAGCCATAATAGGGATGTTCTTGAATAGCCATGATTTGAATACAATTGTATCCTGCCTTTTTTACACGTGGCAATACATTTTCACGAAATTCGGAATATGTTCCTACTTTTTGTTCATTTGTAGCCATACCGATATGACATTCATATATCATTAAAGGATCGGTATTGGGCTTAAACTTTTTATTCTTAAAAGTGTACTGTTTCTCAGGATTCCATACTTGGGCACTGAAAATTTTGGTTTCATCATCTTGTACTACACGTCTACACCAAGCAGGTATTCGCTCACCTGCTCCTCCATTCCAACAAATGTAAAACTTATATAACTGGCCGTGTTGAATACTTTTTTCAGGGAAAATACCCTCAAAAACACCATTTGAAAGACGTTTAAGCTTATATGCTTCATTACGTTGCCATTGGTTAAAATCTCCAATCAAGAATATGTCAGTTGCATTTGGAGCCCATTCTCTAACGACCCATCCGTCTGATGTTTTATGCATTCCAAAATATAGATATCCGGAAGCAAAATCTGACAGACTTAATCTATGGTCTTGTGTTAGTTCGTTACCTTTACTCAATGCATATTGATAACGACCTTCAATAGCTGACTTAAAGGGTTCCAACCATGGATCATGTTGTATGATCTTTAAATTTTCCATAATGTTTGGGTTTTTTGGAGAGTAATTAGTGTGGTCTATTTATTTGTGTTTTGATGTTCGTGACGTAACAAATCATTTACTGTTTTTACAGGATTAAATGTCTTTATAGGTACTTCTACAAAGATCGTATTCCAATCGGCCATACCGCCATTCCATAATCCGGGAAGTTCCATTACTTTAACCGCTTGCCCTTCAATATTCTTATTATATACCATAGCTGACTTTTTATCAGCATACTGTGTTAAATCAATTTTTTTGCCCTTATAATCAACCATCGAACAAACTATGTCAACGGGATTAAAGTGAGTTGACGAATTAAACAAGTTCATCAAAGTAGGATTATCATATATCTGATAATATTCTATGATTTGCAAAGAAATAGTACCATCGTCGTTTTTAACCCAGCACGGCATACCACCTTGTTCTTCTTCGTTTTTAACCATACCGCACACACGTAGCGGACGATTTAATTTGCTTTTTAAATAATCAACTTGTTCTTGACGTGTTAAACGTAAAATATTGTCTCGTTTTACGTTTAAAGTATTTTCGACATAATTAATAGCTTCAATCAATTTATCATCAGGCATTTCATCCTTATCAAACAAACGTAAGAAACGACTAATAATTTTTTGATTCGCCAATAAAATACCACCTAAGGCTTTCTTATAATGAGATGTCAGCTTTTTGAGCGAATCAGGAGCCTCGTTATCGATATTCTTAATAAATACCACATCTGCCGGTAAACTATTTAAATTTTGGAGCAATGCGCCATGACCTGCTTGTTGAAACATAATATTGCCATTTGCATCTCTAAATGGTAAATTATCAGGCGTAACGACAATCGTATCAGTATTTGTTTTTTGACAGGGTAATGTAACAAAAAATGATAAGCCTAATTTCTTTTCAATGGGATACTTAAACTCACGTACATAATCCTGAATAACTTCTTTATGCTCTTTTCTTACCGTAAAGCATACATTTACAGTCCCTCCTTTTACACCTGATACCATTGCACTTTCAATCAAACTTTCTTGAATAGGTGTACGAGTATCTTCGAAAGAGCCATAGTACTTTACAATCTTCTTTGGTAAGTATTTTTGAATTACAACAAAACGATGCGATTTATCTGTGTGAAACTTAAATAATGCACTTGGTAAACTGCAAAAATTGAGTCCTTTTTCTGTCAAAATATATTCTACAATCAGCTTATATTTACCATCTTTGAGTAATTCTTGCAAGCCTTCTTTTTCTGTAGCTAAACAAAATTTATTTAATTCTCCAAAAAATGCAAAACTAGGCAAATGTTTAAAGAAATTCTTTTCAAAATTGGTTTGAGGCTCATCGTATGGAGCATTAAGAAAATTTATCAAATCACGAAAGAAACGTCCTGCAAAACCTGAGGCAGGAATAAAATGAGCAATCGGTTTACCTTTTTCAAGATACGAATCCCATGACGCAGCATAAGCGTCTATCTCTGCATTTGTATATATTTGAATACCATCATCGATAGTTGCAGTACGTAAAAAATTTGGCACCGGTACACCTTTCTTAAATATTGATAACTGTTCTTCAACTGATTCAAGTGTATGGCCGAGGCTTTTGATATATTGCTTATCTTCTTCTGTAAATACGTTCATCATTTAATACATTAGAAGTACAAAAATAAGTTTTTTTAGCCGATTTTTCAAATAAAAACACCTTATTTTCAGATTAGCTTACAATTAATTCAATTGTATACTTTTATTACAAGCAGACAACTTACTTATTTGCCCGATTCGTTTAAAATGAGTACCTTTGCGCTCTTATTAAAATTTATATACAAGCGATATGATTACTGTTTCCAATTTAGCGATTCAATTCGGTAAACGCATCTTATTTCAAGATGTTAATCTCAAATTTACTGCAGGAAATTGCTATGGTGTGATTGGAGCTAACGGAGCCGGAAAATCAACCTTCCTCCGTATGCTAAGTGCCGACCTGGATCCTACAAGAGGAACTATTTCTTTTGGACATAACGAAAGACTTTCTGTATTAAAACAAGACCACTTTGAGTTTGATGAATTTACGGTTATTGATACCGTTATGATGGGCCACGATCGTCTGTGGAAAGTCAAAGAAGAAAAAGATATCATTTACGCAAAAGAAGATTTTAGCGAGGCTGACGGCATAAAAGCATCCGAATTAGAAGAAGCATTTGCCGAAATGGACGGATGGAATGCTGAAAGCGATGCAGCATCATTATTGAGTAGCTTAGGTATAAAAGAAACTAATCACTACACTCTAATGAAAGATATGAGCGGTAAAGAAAAAGTTCGTATTTTATTAGCACGTGCATTATTTGGAAAACCTGATAATCTATTATTAGATGAGCCTACTAACGACTTGGATATAGAAACTATCAGATGGCTGGAGGATTACTTAGCAAATTACGAAAATACAGTTCTTATAGTATCACACGACAGACACTTCCTTGATGCTGTTAGTACACATATCATAGATATTGACTACGGCAAAATACAGATGTTTACCGGTAATTATTCTTTCTGGTATGAATCTAGCCAGTTAGCATTGCGTCAACAACAAACGCAAAACAAGAAAGCCGAAGAGAAGAAGAAAGAATTGGAAGAGTTTATATATTGAAGAAATCAAGCCTTCTACTCGTAAATATCCGGGGATTATTTTCACTCCCGAAAGAGAGCCGGGGAATATGGTTCTGGAAGTTAAGGGCTTATCTAAAACTGTTGATGGTACAGTATTATTCAAAGATGTAAATTTCAATATTGAAAAAGACGATAAAATTGCATTTGTATCACGCGATCCTCGTGCAATGACCGCTTTATTTGAAATTATTAATGGAAATATTAAAGCCGATTCCGGAAGTTTTAACTGGGGTGTTACTATAACACACGCATATTTACCGCTTGACAATTCTAAGTTTTTTAATACCGATTTAAATTTGGTAGAATGGTTAGGACAATTTTCTAATGATACTACAGAATCATTTATTCGGGGATATTTAGGTAGAATGTTATTTGCCGGAGAAGAGATATTCAAAAAAGCAAGTGTATTATCCGGTGGTGAAAAAATGCGTTGCATGATTTCGCGAATTATGCTAAAGAATGCCAATGTTATGGTACTTGACTCTCCTGCCAACCACTTAGATCTTGAGTCAATTCAAGCATTCAACAATTCGCTTAAGACATTTAAGGGCAACGTATTGTTATCATCGCATGACCACGAATTTATAAGTACGGTTTGTAACCGTATTATAGAATTAACTCCTAATGGCATTATTGATAAAGTAATGGATTACGATGATTATTTAGATGATGCTAACGTTAAGGCTCAACAAATAAAATTATATGGGATGTAAATAGCATTCCATATAATATATGGCATAAAAAAAATAGGACACTGTTTAGTGTCCTATTTTTTTATAATGTCGCTTAATACTTAAGCTTGTGCTTTTTTTACAATCGCTTTAAATGCTTGTGGCTCGTTCATTGCTAAATCTGCCAATGCTTTACGATTAATGTCTATACCTGCTTTGTGTAAAGCACCCATCAACTTAGAATAAGACATTCCTTCAATACGTGCTGCAGCGTTAATACGTTGAATCCATAAAGCCCTGAAATTACGTTTCTTAGCTTTACGATCTGCATAAGCATATTGCAAACCTTTTTCCCAAGTATTTTTTGCTACTGTCCAAACATTTTTGCGGGCACCATAATAACCGCGGGTTAATTTTAAAACCTTTTTTCTTCTTGCTCTTGAAGCAACATGGTTGACTGATCTTGGCATGTTCTTTGTGTTTTTTGATTGTTAGCGTCACATTTTGTGATCTTTTTTGCTAAACATTCGGTTAATAACTATTTTTATTTAAGACCCAATAACGATTTTACGTTAGATAAATCTGCATGATCTACCAACGCTGCACACGTAAGATTACGTTTTGCTTTGGTCGTTTTCTTTGTCAAGATATGGCGTTTAAAAGCATGCTTTCTCTTGATCTTTCCTGATCCGGTAAGGGTAAACCTTTTTTTGGCACCGGAATTAGTTTTAATTTTTGGCATTTGGTTATATATTAAATAAATAAAAATTACTTCTTCTTTTTAGGAGAAATCATTATAATCATTCTCTTTCCTTCTAATAATGGCAACTGTTCTACTTTTCCGTATTCTTCCAAATCATTGGCAAAACGTAGTAACAATACTTCGCCTTGTTCTTTAAATAAGATTGAACGACCTTTAAAAAATACATACGCCTTTAATTTTGATCCTTCTTCAAGGAAATTGATTGCGTGTTTTAATTTAAAATCGTAATCGTGATCATCAGTCTGAGGACCAAAACGAATCTCTTTTACGACTATCTTGGCTGCTTTTGCTTTTTGTTCTTTTTCTTTTTTCTTTAGTTGATAAAGAAATTTTGAATAATCAATAATCTTACAAACAGGAGGAACTGCTGATGGGGATATTTCTACTAAATCAAGCTCTTGCTCATCTGCAATTCGTAATGCTTCTTTAAATTTGTAGATACCGGGCTCTACATTTTCACCAACCAAACGAACCTCATCCACCCCTCTGATAAAATCATTAATTCTATGCGGGTTTTCTTTTATAACACGTCTGGCATTGTTTCTCGGTACAAAATTTGTTGCTATAAGCTACGTCCTCCTAAACGTTCTAATTTAATTATTAAATTATCCTTTCAAAAACAAGAGTGCAAATATACGCCAATTTTAATAAATACACAACACAAAAGGAAATTTATTTAATTTCTAACTCCGTTACATCTCCTTGTGCATTAATTTCAGCCTCGGTTCCGTCTGAAAAATCAAAATCAAAGCTATATCCATCATTCTCAACTTTTTTGATTATTTTATTTGCAAATTCTTTGTCAATAGCATTTTGAACCTTTACAGGAACAATAAAGCGAGGCATTGCGGATTTCTTAACAAGTACAGAATTCCAAGCTCCAACCATATCAAACTCGATTTCTGTTTTATCTTTCAGACGAACTGTGTATTCAATGACACCGTCTTCATCTGTTTCTTGCATTACCGATTTAACTTGAACAGCCTGAAAATGTTCTTTAATAAACTTTTGTGCTTTTTCGGGCAATTCTTCAACAGTAACTTTTGTTACAACATCTTTGGCTTGGATGCCTATTGTCATCATCACGCAAGCCAAAACTAACATAATCTTTTTCATAAGGCTTTTTGTTATTAATTCGTTATTTTATAAAACTAATAGTCATCTCACGAACTTCATCATTAATCATTTTTGCAAATGCATCAGCAGTCATACTGCCTTTATCACCTTCACCTTGTTTACGTACAGATACTTCACCGTTTGCTTCTTCTTTCTCACCTACAATAATCATGTAAGGAATACGTTTTAATTCATTATCACGAATCTTGCGGCCAATTTTCTCATTTCTGTCATCTATGGTAACACGTAAATCTTGTGCTTCTAAATCTGCTGCAATTTTTTTAGCATAATCGTTAAAACGTTCGCTAATAGGAAGTATTGAAACTTGATCAGGAGTTAACCACAATGGGAATTTACCGCCTGTATGTTCAATTAATACAGCAACAAAACGTTCCATTGAACCGAATGGTGCTCTGTGAATCATTACAGGACGATGCTTTTGATTATCTTCGCCGACATATTCTAATTGGAAACGTTCAGGCAAGTTATAATCTACCTGTATAGTGCCTAATTGCCATTTACGACCTATCGCATCTTTTACCATAAAGTCCAATTTAGGACCATAGAAAGCTGCCTCGCCTAATTCGACATTTGCTTTTAATCCTTTTGATTTACATGCTTCAATAATGGCTGATTCTGCTTTTTCCCATACATCGTCACTACCTATGTATTTCTCTTTGTTATTCGGATCTCTTAGAGAAATCTGTGCTTCGAAATTTTTGAAATCAAGAGCATTAAATATTATCGAAATAATATCCATTACTTTCAAGAATTCTTCTTGAATTTGATCAGGACGGCAAAATATGTGAGCATCATCTTGAGTAAAACTACGTACTCTGGTTAAACCATGTAATTCACCACTTTGCTCGTAACGATATACTGTTCCGAACTCTGCAAAACGCAAAGGAAGATCTTTATAAGAACGTGGTTTGAATTTATATATTTCGCAGTGGTGAGGGCAGTTCATGGGTTTCAACAAATACTCTTCACCTTCTTCGGGAGTGTGTATCGGTTGGAATGAATCTTGACCATATTTAGCATAGTGCCCAGAAGTAACATATAATTGTTTTTGACCGATATGAGGAGTCATTATTTGTTGGTAACCGAAGCGTTTTTGAATTTGTTTCAAGAAATCTTCAAGACGTAAACGCAATGCTGTTCCTTTGGGTAACCACAAAGGAAGACCTTTTCCTACTGTATCGCTGAATGTAAATAATTCCAGTTCTCTTCCTATTTTACGGTGATCACGTTTCTTTGCTTCTTCCATCAATTCAACGTACTCATCAAGCATTTTCTTTTTAGGGAATGAGATTGCATATAAACGTGTAAGTTGTTTGCGTTTAATATCTCCGCGCCAATATGCACCGGCTACTGCAGTAATCTTAAATGCTTTGATTTCGCCTACATTTGTTAAGTGTGGTCCTTTACACAAATCAACGAAATTACCTTGATGATACAATGTAATTGTACCATCTTCCAAATCGTTGATTAATTCGACTTTGTATGTTTCTTTTTTATCGGTAAACAATTTTAAAGCATCTGCTTTAGAAATTTCTTCGCGAATTACGTTTTCTTTACGCGCTACTATTTCCATTACTTTTGCCTCTATTACAGGAAAATCAATTTCTTTAATTACTGCTTCACCCGGGTCAACATCATAGTAGAAACCACTTTCTATAGCAGGTCCTATTCCGAATTGAATTCCGGGATACAATTCTTGTAATGCTTCAGCCATTAAGTGAGCAGATGTATGCCAGAATGAATGTTTTCCTTCAGGATCATCCCATTTAAATAATTTAATAGCAGCATCTGTTATTATTGGGCGATTGATTTCGGTTACTTGTCCGTTAACAGACACAGCTAAAACTTCCTGTGCCAAGCGCGGGCTAATACTTTCTGCAATTTGGAATCCCGTTACGCCGCTTTCGTACTCGCGAACAGAATTATCCGGAAATGTAATTTTAATCATATAATGAACTCTTTATATCTTACTATTAATAAGGAATGCAAAGTTAATAATTTATTGAAAAATATTCGTCTTATTTAGTAATGTATTTACACCATGTTTTTATTCCACAACTTGCGCACTTTGGATTTCGAGCCGTACATACATATCGACCATGCAATAATAACCAATGATGAGCTTTACTTAACAATGATTCGGGAATATGTGCCGATAATTGTTGTTCAACTTCAAATGGTGTTTTGGCTGATGCCGGTACAAGCCCTATACGGTGTGCAAGCCTGAACACATGAGTATCTACAGGCATTGCTGCTTTCCCAAAATATACTGCAAGCATAACATTAGCTGTTTTACGCCCTACACCGGGTAATTTTTGAAGTTCATCTATTGTATCAGGTACTACTCCATTAAAATCTTTTACCAGTACTTGCGACAAACCTTGCAAATGTTTTGCTTTATTATTAGGATATGATATACTTTTGATATGAGCTTGTATGTCTTCAATTGAAGCATCGGCCATAACTTGAGGCGTAGGATAAGATGAAAATAAAGCCGGAGTTGTTTGATTAACACGTTTATCGGTACACTGTGCAGACAGAACTATGGCCACCAACAATTCAAAAGCATTTGAATAATGCAACTCAGATTCGGCTGTAGGCATATTCTTATCAAACCAATCTATGATATATGAATAGCGTTCGCTCTGTTTCATGAATTTAATTATGCCATTTCCATTAAGTCGGTTAAATCAAGTTCGTTTTTATCTTTATCAATAAATTTATATTGTAAAAATGAAAAATCTTGATTAGGTCTGACTTTAATCCCAAAGCCGTACTTGAATTTCCATTTTAATGCCATACTTGGGAAACCATGCTTGATGTATGCGTATACATAGGGATGCACAAACAAGGTAAATTTCTTAAGTTTTAAATTATGATATAAAATATCTATTTTTCCTACCAAGGCATCTGCAAAAAGCAAGGATGGACGTATAGTTCCGTTTCCATAACAAGTTGGACATGTTTCTTGAGTATTTATTAACATATTAGGACGTACTCTTTGACGCGTAATTTGCATCAAACCAAACTTAGTCAAGGGAAGAACGTTATGCTTAGCCGGATCGCTTTGCATATTTTCTCTCATTTTGTCGTAAATCTTCTGTTTGTGTTCTGCGGAATTCATGTCAATCAAGTCGATTACCACAATACCGCCCATATCGCGCAAACGTAGTTGCCGTGCTACCTCATCTACAGCTAACATATTAACCTCAAAAGCATTCTCCTCCTGGAGATTACCTGCTTTAGCTCGTGTACCGCTATTTACATCAATTACATGCAATGCCTCTGTGTGTTCAACAACTAAATATGCTCCTTTTCTGAATGGTACAATACGTCCGAAAGAGGATTTTATTTGCTTTGTAATGTTGAATACATCAAATATAGGCAGTTCATCATCATAAAATTTGACGATATTGGCTTTTTGAGGCTCAATAAGACTAATATATGCTTTTATTTCTTCATATATAGTTCGGTCGTTTATATAAATGCTCTCAAAATCAGGATTAAAATGATCGCGCAAAATTGACTCTGCACGGCCTATTTCTTCAACTACAAGTGATGGAGTTGATTTGGTTTTTTGAATTTTAATCAGCGTATCTTCCCAACGCTTAATTAAGACAAGCAGTTCGTTTTCCAGTTCACTTTGCTCCCTACCCTCAGCTACAGTACGTATTATCAGACCGTAATTTTTGGGTTTAACGGCTTGAAGTATTTTTTTTAATCTGTTACGTTCTTCGTTAGAGGTTATTTTCTGAGAAATGGAAATTTTATTAGAAAAAGGAAGCAATACTAAAGACCTTCCCGCTATTGAAATTTCGGAAGTTAAGCGAGGTCCTTTAGTTGATATCGGTTCTTTTGTAACTTGAACTAAGATTTCCTTACCTTGAGTCAGGATATCGGTTATCAAGCCTGTTCTTGCTAATTCGGGTCTGAACTGAACCTTGTTCATCGAAGGTAACTTCTTTTTATTAGAAGTCATACCATTAGTAAATTCTGTAATGGTAGTAAAATATGTACCTAAATCTAAATAATGCAGAAAACCTTCTTTTTCATAGCCAACATCAACAAATGCGGCATTTAAACCCGGCATCAGTTTTTTTACTTTGGCCAAATATACATTACCAACAGAAAATGTAGCAGACCGACTCTCCTTGTTTAACTCAACAAGGCGACTATCTTCCAATAAAGCAATGGAAATTTGCTCAGGTTGAACATCCAATATCAGCTTGCTATCCATGTAATTAATTTTCGGCTTTCAGAAACTTCGTACGAAGTGTTTTATATGAATCTAGTAATACAGAAAAGAACAAACTCTATATAATGAAGTTTGTTCTTTATTGTTTCCCGATTCTTGATTTATAAATCAAAGAATTAAAGACTTACTTTTTCTTCTTATGACGATTTTTTCTCAGTCTTTTTTTACGTTTGTGTGTAGACATCTTATGTCTTTTTCTTTTCTTTCCGCTCGGCATAGTTATATTATTTTAAAAAAATCTTAAGTACTTATTTTTTAACAGACTCAATAAATGTCTTTGCAGGTTTGAATGATGGAATAACATGAGCAGGGATTGTAATTGTAACATTCTTTGAAATATTACGAGCTACTTTTTCTGCACGTTGTTTTACAACGAAGCTTCCAAAACCTCTCAAATAAACATTTTGTTTCGAAGCCAAAGACTTCTTTACTTCTTCCATAAAAGACTCAACCACCTGCATAACAGCAACTTTATCTATTCCGGTGGTGTTTGAAATTTCATTTACAATTTCAGCTTTTGTCATATCTGTTAATATTTTGTGTTTATAATATTTTAAATTCAAAAACGGAGTGCAAATATAATACTTTTATTATCAAGTGCATATGTTTTACAAAAGAATTTTGGTTTTTTTTTGAATTTATCTGTTTTGTGATATATAGATTCAAGTAGGAAGTGCGAAATTACGAATATTTTTAAAGAAAGCCGATTTAGGATTAATAAAATTTAATTTCTTTCTTGGTCTCCTATTGATTTTGAATGCAATTGAAGCACGACTAAAAATTGCCAATAATGGCGTAAATTATGAATAGAATGATAGAAATAAAAAGAGGCTTTGGCAGTAACGCATTGAAAATGAAAAAAAATGCTTTACTTTGCAAGATTTTAAAAAATAACAATTATTATATAGACAGTGCATATCTATATAACTAAAAATGCAATAATAAAATTGCATCATGAATAATTAATAATGAAGCGAATTACTTTTATATTTATATGTGTCATTTTAAGTTGCTCTGTTTCTTTTGGACAATTAAAGAAAAGTAGAATCGGTTCTAATAGCAAACAATATGTCAGTTTGTCGGGAGGTGCCAATAAGCCTTTAATGGATATCCATACGGATTTCGAACCTTCATGTTCTTTTTCTTATACATATTATTTTTTACCTAAACTAGGACTTCGTGGAGCTTTAGAATACAATTGGTTTACAGGGCAATCTCCGGTTGGACATCCTAATTATTATGCACACATTGTAGAACTTAGTGCACAAGTTGTCTTTAATTATTATGTTTATACAGGTAGTAGAAGAGAAAATAATTCCGTTTCGTTTATTCCGGAAAGAGCATATATTTTTGGTGGTATTGGTGCATTGTGCTATTTACGCGAGCAAGTAAATTATGCACCTGCGTTTACTGCATCATTTCCAATAGGTACCGGTTTACAATTTCCAATACGCGATAATTGGGCTTGGGGAATTGATTTTACATGGCATTTTACAATAGCCGATGATATAGACAATTATCCGGTCCAAAAATCTTTTACAGACGGATACCCTACTCTGATGTTGACATTTACTTACAAAATACCTGACCAAAAACGAAGTGGTACCGGTTATGGATACAAATCTTCTAAGAAAGGTTTAAAATGCGACCCTCGTAAAGGCTGTGAATTTACCTTCGATTAATTTATTTAATTCCACGTTTATTTAATTCCTTTTGATATTTACGTGCATTACGGCTATGCTCTTGGAATGTTACCGCATATTCGTGTGTACCTGAAAAATCGGATTTTGCACAAAAATATATGTATCTGTGATGCACATAATTTAAAACTGCATCTATACTTTTTTCGGAAGGAATACGAATAGGGCCGGGAGGCAAACTTGCATTTTTATATGTATTGTAAGGAGATTCTATTTCTAAATGTGTTTTTAAAACTCTGTCTATAGTAAAATCAGCCCAAGCAAAGCGTACTGTTGGACATGACTGCAATGGCATTCCTTTACGAATTCTGTTAATGTACACGCCTGCAACCATACGTTTATCTTCGTGTTCATTAGTTTCTTCTTCTATTATTGATGCTAATATATGTATTTGAGGTATTGTTAAACCTGTTTTTGATGCTAATGCCCTACGCTCGGGATTCCAAAATTTATCATATTCTTTAGTAATTTCTGCAACGATTTCGGCAGGTGATGCACACCATGACATTTCTTTAGAGAATCTTATAAATAGAGCCAATGAATTATCTTTATTTAAATTATAGCGCAAAAGTAAACTGTCTGACAACAGGTAATTTGCCAAAGATGCAGAATCGACCTCCATTTGTCTACTCAAATTGCGTGCAACCCACTCGGTATAGCGAGTCATTTTAAGTTCCATAGTAACATGATGTGACATCCCATAAGCAATTCTGTTGATAAATGCTCTATTAGAGATATTAGGTTCGAGCACATACTTACCACATATAACTTGTTTGTTTTTGCCTATTAATTTTAATGCAAAATCGAAGGATTTTTCTGATTTTATTAAGTTGTTAGATTTCAATGAATCCTTCACAGACTGCCATGTTGAATTTTTGGGCACATAAAAATCAATATATTTTTTTTGACTTGTTTGAATATTAGGATATTGCAAAAAATAATATGCGCCTGCACTAATTTCAAGTATTGACACACAAACCAGCAATACAATTATCAGATAAATATTTTTTTTGTTCATTATATTTTAAAATATCAAATCATTTGACTACATTTGCACCCGCAACGGCGATAGAACCTGCATGGAAGTGTGGGTGAGTGGCTGAAACCACCAGTTTGCTAAACTGACGTACGGGTAACTGTACCGGGGGTTCGAATCCCCCGCTTCCGCATCAAATCCCTTTAGATTATTCTGAAGGGATTTTTGTTTTATTAAACT
>MWBK01000131.1 GCA_002069025.1 Bacteroidetes bacterium ADurb.Bin302
TTTTATGTAGGTGAAATACTCGAATTAGCTTATCACTTTATTAATACCCAATATCCGTTTTTATCAGATCCGATGCGCTCAATCATAGTGCCGCTAAGTTTTTTTATGTGTCTGGCAATGGTGGCACGCCCTACGTTCAACTTCTGTGCATATTCTTCATAAGTATATTCAGGATGCTCTTTTATCAGTGTCAAAAGTTGAGAATCCATATCCGAGCTATTTACAGTATCATTTACAGTATCATTTACAGTATCATCTATAGTATCATCTATAGCATTACCTATATATTGTATGATTCTCCTGTTAATATTAGCAATATGCTGAGCAATCATTAAGTCTTGAATAATAGTACTATCTTTACTCTCTCTGCTGTCAATCAAAGCTTGAATATAGGCTTCTTTTGTCTCTTTTGCAACAATAGACGGGACTAAACCTAATTGCTGTTGCACAATATTCATAAGTAATCTTGTAGTACGACCATTGCCATCAACCCAAGGATGAATGCTAACAAGACGATAGTGCGCTTCAAAACTCAATCGATAACAAGCAACTATATCCGTTTTATTTACAGATGAGATTTCATTATTAAGCCAATTACAGAAATCGATAGTTGCCCCAGGCACTTTTTGAAATGATAGATAACTTTTACCACCTATTCCGGCACTCACATTGCAAAGACGCAATTCTCCTTTTGACGAATCAAAATTTCCTCCCATTGTAGAATACCCTGCTCCTGTTCTTCTCATCACCTTAGCAGACAATTGACACAAGAAATCTACCGTATAGGGTGCGAAAGTCTTTGCCCACTCAAAGCCAAAAAGATAAGCGTTTTTAAGGTCAAGATTCATCATCTGCTCGTCAATGCTTCTTCCTTTAGCAGCAATGCCCTCGTCAAATAGCAATTGATTTTCAAGTTCTGTAATAGTAGATCCCTCAATAGCCGTAGAATGGGTAATAAGCGAATACAAGTAGAATCTCTCATAATCTACCTGTTGCTCTATACCCGAAGAACGATATTGTTTGACCGCATCTATTAGTTTTTTGTCTATCTCTTTCATAATAGTCTGTTTTATGAAAAATATCAGTTATCTCAAGCTATCTTTTATTAACTCAATATAAGGTGTTGCTTATGTTTTCTTTCAAAAAAATAGTTGACTACTTTTCAATACAACTCTGAACTTAATGCAAATATATTAAGTATTTCCCATCCCGCAATCTTACAATGGCATTTTACAATAATCTCCTGATTTAATTACGCAATTTTTGCATTACCAAAAATGCTATTTTTCTTATGTCTACTTTTGAGTTTCAATATTTACAACAAAAAAAAGGGACTGAAACTCAGCCCCTTTTTAATCAAAACTATTTAATTGAGATTATTTTTTGTAGAAAGGTATATCTCCAATACTACCTTCTCCTTCTCCCATAGTTAACATTAATAGATTACCATTCTCTTTAATAAGGAACTCCATTTGTTCGCTTACTACACCAGAAGGAACCAGTGTAATTTTATCACCTTGCACTGAATAAGTAGCATAATTTTCGTCATATCTCCCATCGCCATAACCAACACTAAGAATACATGTTGTAGTTGTATTAAACGTTAGTTTCATGTCATAGTCTTCCGGAGTTTCATAAACTGCGCCAACCAAAGAACTTGGTTCTACTTTATTACACGATGCTAAGCAAAGCGAAATTAATGCTACAAACAAAAACGAATAAATTTTTTTCATATATATAAATTAAAACAATAATTAATAAATTTATGAGTACCTATATTTTCACCACAAAGGTGGTAAAAAAAATCAATTTTACCCCCCCCAATAGTTAAAATTAGTTAAATAAATATTTCTAACTTATTTAATAATTTTTACCACCACAATCAAAGCGCAATGCGCATAAGCCTTAATCACCAACTTCTTAGTATCTTTGCAGTAAAATCAACCGGATGCATTTATGGAAACCATACAATCGATTTTAAGTTCTGATACTTTTCCATGGCTTAGTGCCATACTTTTGGGACTACTAACAGCTATTAATCCATGTCAGCTGGCAATGAATCTGATGGCAATAGGATATATTTCCAAAGAGACACCAAAACATGCTTTTAAATACAGTTTGATATATGCACTTGGTCGAATATTTGTATATACCATACTTGGAATCGCGCTGATTTACATATTACACCAAGGAGCAGCAATTCTCCCTATACAAGAGTTCTTTGGTCAATATGGAGAATTGTTATTGAGCCCGGTGCTTATTGTTGTAGGTTCTGTGATTTTAATACATGGCCTAGGTCACGATCATAGTCTTACAGATGGCGACAACTGCCACCATCACACAAAGCCTAAAGCTAAAGGAATTTATGGAGCATTTTTACTTGGAGTTTTATTTGCTTTGGCTTTTTGCCCTGAAACAGCCATTTTTTACTTCGGAATGCTTATTCCTCTATCGTTCGAATCAACAATAGGATACACATTACCATTTATTTACGCCGTAATAACCGCATTGCCTGTCTTGTTTTTTGCGGGTATAATATCATATGGAACCGACAAATCAACAAAATACCTCAATAAGATTCAAAAAATACAAAAATGGCTCACAGCTATTTTAGGGGCATTATTTACTATTATGGGTATCTGGCTGTTGATAGAAAATATTTGACAAAAAATTTGTTGATAAATTTTTATCAACAATCGAACAGTCATACATAGTTGGGCAATAAAATTGTGTATCTTTGCAGATAATCTTAATATTAATCTAACGGAGATACTCTCCTTTAAAAAACAACAATTTATGGCAACAGAAGAAAAAAAAGAAGCGCAAAAGCCAAACTTGGAGAAATTAAAAGCTTTACAATTAGCAATTGACAAAATTGAAAAGGATCATGGTAAAGGTACTATCATGAAACTTGGCGATGACCACGTAGTAGACGTTCCGGTTATACCAACAGGATCTATAGGACTTAATGCTGCATTAGGAGTTGGAGGATTGCCACGTGGCCGCGTTATCGAAATATATGGACCTGAATCATCAGGAAAGACAACATTAGCAATACATGCTATTGCACAAGCCCAAAAAGTAGGTGGTATAGCCGCTATTATTGATGCAGAACACGCTTTTGATCGTTTCTATGCAGCAAAATTAGGCGTTGATGTAGAAAATCTTTTCATATCACAACCTGACAATGGTGAACAAGCACTCGAAATTGCAGACCAACTAATACGTTCATCAGCAATAGACATTATAGTAATCGACTCAGTTGCAGCTCTAACACCTAAAGCAGAAATTGAAGGTGACATGGGTGATTCAAAAATGGGATTACAAGCACGATTAATGTCACAAGCATTACGTAAACTTACAGCAAACATCAATAAAACAAATACTTGCTGTATTTTTATTAACCAATTACGCGAAAAAATAGGAGTTATGTTCGGAAATCCGGAAACGACAACCGGTGGTAACGCCCTTAAATTTTACGCATCAATCCGTTTGGATATCCGCAAAATAGGACAAATCAAAGAAGGAGATGAAGTTATAGGAAATCAAACCCGCGTAAAAGTTGTAAAGAACAAAGTTGCTCCTCCTTTCCGCAAAGCAGAATTTGATATCATGTTTGGCGAAGGCATCTCACGCAGCGGTGAAATCGTAGACTTGGGTGTAGAAGCAGGAATCATAAAGAAGAGCGGTTCTTGGTTTAGCTATGGAGAAACCAAATTAGCACAAGGTCGCGATGCAACAAAGAAACTAATAAGCGACAATCCTGAATTATCTGCAGAATTGGAGCAAAAAATAATGGAATACCTAAAAAAATAAAATGAACGACCTGATATTCGGACTACGCGCCATCATAGAGGCTATTGAAGCCGGAAAAGAAATTGATAAAATACTTTTAAAGAAAGACATGCAAAGTGACTTGGCAAAGGAGTTATTTGCAGCTGTTAAAGGACGTAATATTCCGGTTGTACGCGTACCTGTCGAAAGGATAGACCGCATTACAAAGAAGAATCATCAGGGAGCTATCGCATTTATTTCACCAATAACTTATCAAAGAATCACGGACATAATTCCCTCCTTATACGAGGCAGGGAAAAGTCCGTTGATTGTTGTATTAGACGGAGTTACAGACGTACGTAACTTTGGAGCAATAGCACGTACTTGCGAGTGCGCCGGAGTTGACGCAATAGTGCTTCCACAATCAGGAAGTGCCCCGGTAAATGCAGATGCAATAAAAACATCGGCAGGAGCATTAATGAGCATTCCCGTATGTCGTGAACATAATTTAGCATACGTACTGCAATTTATGAAAGATTCCGGAATCAAACTTATTGCAGCATCCGAAAAAGCAGCAAAAGACTATACTCTACTATCATACACAGAGCCTACAGCCATTGTAATGGGTGCAGAAGACATAGGAATATCGCAAAGTATTCTAGCGCTTTGCGATGAATCCGCACGTATTCCAATACTTGGCGAAATAGCATCATTAAATGTATCGGTGGCAGCAGGTATACTTATATACGAAGCAGTAAGACAAAGGAAATAATATTCTATGACTATTCTGTACGAGGACAATCATCTTATCGCTGTAAATAAAACATGCAACGAAATCGTTCAAGGGGACAAAACCGGAGACGAGCCACTTGTTGAAACTGTAAAAAAATACTTGAAAGAAAAGTACGCAAAACCCGGAAATGTTTTTTGCGGTGTAACACACAGATTAGACAGACCTGTAAGCGGTGTTGTTGTTTTTGCTAAAACAGGAAAAGCACTTGAACGTTTTAACGAGATGCTCCGAAATAGAGAAATCAAAAAGAACTATTGGGCTATCGTAAAAAACCCTCCTAAAGAACCTGAAAAACGCTTGGAACATTACTTGGTTCGTAACGAGAAACAAAATAAATCTTACGCATACGAAGAACCCAAAGGGGATGCAAAGAAAGCAATCCTTTCGTACAAGACAATTGCGAAATCAGACAATTATACCCTACTGGAAGTTGATTTGGAAACCGGCAGACATCATCAAATACGGTGTCAATTAGCTCACATAGGCTGCCCTATCAAAGGCGATTTAAAATATGGTTTCGACAGATCAAATAAAGACGGAGGAATTAGCCTGCATGCACGTAAAATAGAATTTATCCACCCTATCAGCAAACAAGCAATCTGCATAATAGCACCTGTTCCGCAAGACTCACTGTGGCAAGCCATAGAATCAATGCTTAGCAAATAAGCAAACTCCATTAGAATACAAAAAAACTATTGATTTACATAATAACTAAACAGCCGAAGTACAAACCCCGGCTGTTTAGTTATTATATATATAATTTACTTTATTGGTTTTTAAACATATCCTTTATACCACCAAGCGAACTTAATACACCTGTAGCCTCATACGGCAAATATATTGTCTTATTGTCTTTCCCGCTAACCATTTCTTTTAAACCGTCAATGTACTTAATTGCCAACAAGTAATTAACCGGATTAGCACCTTGTTGAGCAGCTACAGCCTCAGATATTTTGCGAATTGCTTTTGCCTCTGCTTCTGCCTGAAGAATTTGAGCTTCGGCATGACCTTGGGCTTTCAATATCTTAGCTTGTTTTTCAGCTTCAGCAGCATTAATTTCTGCAGATTTCTCACCTTCTGATTTCAATATTGCCGATTGTTTTTCACCTTCTGACTTTAATATTTCTGCACGTTTATCACGCTCAGCTTGCATTTGTTTTTCCATAGCAAAACGGATGCTCTCAGGTGGTGTAATATCCTGCAATTCAACACGATTAACCTTTACGCCCCATTTATTGGTAGCCTCATCAAGAACATTACGCAATTTTGTGTTAATTGTATCACGCGATGTTAATGTCTCATCTAATTCCATTTCTCCGACTACATTACGCAATGTAGTTTGAGTCAATTTTTCGATAGCCAAAGGCAAATTCTGTATTTCATATACAGATTTCATAGGATCAACAATCTGGAAATAAAGCAATGCATTTATTTCTGTCATTACATTATCTTTAGTAATAACGCTTTGTTTGTCAAAATCATACACTTGCTCACGTAGATCTATACGCGAATTCATTCGTAAAGATCCATTAGGCATACGAGTAATTGTATCTTTCGCTCTTTCTACAATTGGTAAAATGATATTAATACCGGCAGTTATTGTACGTTGATATTTTCCCAATCTTTCAATTATCATTGTTTCCGATTGAGATACTATCTTGAATCCTCTCATAACATAAATCACCACGAGAAGTACTAAAATAAGTAGCACGATTGTTCCTGCGTTCATAATTTTATTTTTTTACGGTTAATATAATACTATTCCTTCCAACAATTTTTACCTTTTCACCTTTTTCAATAAGCTCATCATCCAAGGTTATAGCCTTCCAGTCGTCTCCATCAACTACAACTCTACCGGTACCTTTAGAAGTTTCAATAGTTTCAGAAACTATTGCGATTCGTCCCATCAAAGCATCTGCATTAGTGGCTATGTCCTTTTTCCTATTTAAAAATTTAAGGGCAAATGGTCTTACTAAAACAAAGCCAAGAACTGTGCCAATTATTAATGAGAGGACTTGCCAATTCAAGTCTAATCCGCACAAAGCGGCGATTACGGCAAAAACACAACCTATTGCAAAACAAAACACAGAAAATGTTGCAGTGAATATTTCTAAAATCGTAAGTAGAATAGCGGCAATGAGCCAATAGTGATATGGTTCCATCCTCTAGTTTATTAATTTTATGTACAAATATACAATTCTTTTTATTATCTGCAAGAAATAAAAAAATAAACATTATTTTTGTAGAATTGGATTCAAAAAAACTTAACTATAAAACTTGTAAGCCTATAGAATAAACCTTACCACAACTCCAAACCGTACAAACGGTACCCTAAAAAACTCACCTGAAATATATCATTATGAAAAATACCATTCAAGTCGTATTAATATTTTTTATTGCCATATTTATGACATCATTCGATTTTCCAGCACACTATAATTCCTTCGATAACTATCCTATATACAATGACAATGATTTGGAAGTTACTTATACCCCATCAAAAACCACTTTCAAAATTTGGTCGCCTGATATTGATAGTGCTAAAGTAAGACTATATAAAACAGGCATTGAAGACGACCCAATAGAAACTATGTTGATGATTAAAAAGGAAGATGGTATATGGGAAGTAAGTGCAGATGGAGATCTAAAAGGACTCTTTTATACATTTCAAGTTCAATTTGAAAATGAATGGTTAAGAGAAAGCCCCGGATCATACGCAAAAGCTGTTGGTGTAAATGGATTCAGAGGTGCTATTGTCGATATGCAAGAAACCAATCCTGAAGGATGGGAAAACGATAAACGTCCTGCTCAAAAAACATTCAACGACATTATGCTCTACGAGGTACATGTTCGAGATTTTTCAATGGCTGCAAATTCAGGAATGAAGAACAAAGGTAAGTTTTTGGCATTTACAGAAGAAGGAACCGTTAATTCGTTCGGTCAAAAAACCGGTATTGACCATTTAAAAGAATTGGGCATAACACATATACATTTATTGCCTTCTTTTGACTATGCATCAATAAACGAAACAAAGCTAAAAGAAAATAAATACAATTGGGGTTACGATCCTTCAAATTTTAATGTCCCTGAGGGCAGCTATTCAACAAACCCATACGATCCTATTTGCCGCATCAAAGAATTCAAACAAATGGTGCAATCATTACACAAAAATGGCATCCGCGTTATAATGGACGTTGTTTACAACCATACCTTCAAGTGCGAAATATCAAACTTCAACATGATTACGCCGGGTTATTACTATCGCCATAATGCAGACGGAAGTTTTTCAAATGCATCAGGCTGTGGTAACGAAACTGCTTCAGAACGTGCTATGGTTCGTAAATACATTATAGAATCTGTAAAATATTGGGCAACCGAATATCATGTTGACGGATTTAGATTTGATTTAATGGGTATACATGATATTGAAACAATGAATTTAACACGGGCTGCGTTAAACGAAATTGATTCTACTATTTTGATATACGGAGAAGGTTGGACTGCAGGTGATTCACCTCTCCCATACGAACAACGTGCAGTAAAACAGAATGCCAATCAGATGGACGGAATTGCTGTTTTTAGTGACGATTTACGTGATGCCCTTAAGGGTAGTTGGGCAAATGCAAGAGAACCGGGATTTGCTTGTGGTAAACAAGGTTACGATGAAACAATTAAATTTGGCGTAATCGGAGCAACTCAACACGATCAAATTCATTACGGACTGATTAATTACTCAAACGCGCCTTTTGCAAATCAGCCTTCGCAAGTAATTAATTATGTATCTTGCCATGATGATTTGTGCCTAAACGACAAATTATCATACTCAGCACCGGAAGGAGCTACTCCGCAAGAACTTAAGAAGTTCAATAAGTTTGCTCAATCTATTGTATTTACAGCACAAGGAATACCTTTCATTTATGCCGGTGAAGAACTTATGAGAAATAAAAAAGGAATACATAATTCGTATCAATCACCTGACAGTATAAATCAAATTGATTGGGATTTCAAAAAGACTAACGAATCTATTTATCAATATTATAAGAGTTTGATTTTGCTTCGCAAGAATCACCCTGCCTTCAGAATGTCCACTACAAAAATGATTCAAGACAACCTACATTTTCTTGATCCGGGTTTGGCGTGCGTAGTTGCATACACTATCGACAACAACGCTAATGGTGATAGTTGGAATAGAATATTAGTTGTACACAATGGCAATAGACACGAAATCAGTTTAGACATACCAAAAGAAAATTGGTGGGTAATAAGTAACGGAGAGATCATCAACCAAAATGGTATATTTAAATTTAATAAAGAATATTTGACAGTACCGGCATCATCAACAATGATTTTATGCAAACCCTAACAAGTTCTGACATCGCAAAATATATAGAAGAATATGCACCTCTTTCGTTACAAGAAGAGTGGGATAATTGTGGATGGCAACTAACTAATGGTGATGCAATCGTAAGTGGAGTAATGCTTTGCGTAGACATAACCGAAAGTGTAATACATGAAGCAATTGAGAAAGATTGCAATTTTATACTTTCACATCATCCTTTAATATTTGACGGATTAAAAAAAATTACAGATGAACCGATTAGCCGTTGTGTAAGAACAGCAATCGAACACAATATTGCATTGTATTCAGCCCACACAAACATCGATAAAGTATTTAACGGCGTAAGTGCTGGAATGTGTAAAAAACTGAAGCTAAATAACTGCAAAATATTGGAATCTGATTGTACAAATAGCGGTTTTGGCATGATAGGAACATTGAATAAGCCTATTAGTTGTACGGATTTCTTAAAACAATTGCAATATACATTCAATCCCATATGCCTTAGACATTCACAAATTACCGATATGGCTATTAAAACCGTAGCTGTTTGCGGAGGTAGTGGATCTTTCTTGATTTCGAGAGCAAAAGAACTCTGCGCAGATATATTTGTTACAGCAGATTTAAAATATCATGATTTTTTTAAAGCTGATGAAAGATTTATTTTAGCTGATATCGGACATTTTGAATCAGAACAATACACAAAAGAGATTTTTTTTGAAATACTTTCAAAAAAAATGCCTACCTTTGCAATCCTAAATTCAGAAAAGGAGCATAATCCAATATATTGTCTATAAAATCCAGCATTATGGCAGAAAAAACTCAGGACGCAAAAGAAATTTCAGTAGAACAGAAACTGAAAGCATTGTATGATTTACAAACAATCGTGTCAGACATAGATAAAATCAAAATTTTACGTGGTGAACTACCTGGCGAAGTACAAGATTTAGAAGATGAAATCATTGGTTTACAAACTCGTCTAAAAAACATTGAGACAGAAATAACCAATATCAATGCAGAAATTGCAAAACGCAATCAGAATATTATCGATTCAAATGCATTGATTGCAAGATATAAAGAGCAAATGGATAATGTTCGCAATAACCGTGAATATGACCATTTGACCAAAGAAATGGAATTCCAGTCATTGGAAATTGAATTAGCACAAAAGAATATTCGCGATTATAGTGTTGCTATTGAACGCAAACACGAAGAATTCGAAAAATCTAAATATTTATTGGAAGACAAAACAATTGTCCTCAACGAAAAGAAAGAAGAATTAGACGAAATCATTGTTGAAACAAAACAAGAAGAAGAACGCTTACGCGAAGATGCTAAGAAAATTGAGACAATAATAGAATCCCGTTTATTACAGGCATTTAAACGTATTCGTAAAAATGCACATAATGGATTAGCAGTCGTATATGTTCAACGTGATGCTTGTGGTGGTTGCTTTAATAAAATTCCGGCACAACGTCAATTAGACATTCGCCTACGCAAGAAAATCATTGTTTGCGAACACTGCGGACGTATCTTGATTGACCCTGAATTAGCAGGAGTTGTTGAAGAAAGCAAGTAATAACAAAATTATATTTAATAAAAAAGTCTCGAAGTAATTCGAGACTTTTTTATGCTTTATTGCGAAAATGAGTAATTTTTATTACGTCGGCAATTATCTCAGCAGTTTTTTCAATACCGCAAACAGAAGAATTAATACACAAATCGTAGGTTGATGCTACACCCCATTCTGTGTTCGAATAATAATTATAATATGATGCACGAGATTTATCTGCTTTTTTTACCAAACTCTCAATATTTTCTCCTTTTATATCATACTCCTTAAGATTCAATACTCGTTTTACACGTGTTTCAATATCGGCAGTTATGAACACAGAAAACAATGCCGGGTCATCCCTTAATACATAGTTAGCACATCTACCAACTATTACGCAAGAGTTTTGAGCAACTCGTTTTATAGTCTCAGATTGAAACTTAAACAAAGATTCTCCTGATAATAAATTATATTGTCCTGACGGCACAAACATTGATCCTAAAGACCAATCCAAATTCAAAGCCGACAACAAGCCTCCTGATTGACGTTCATCAGCACTTTTAAAGAACTCATCTTTAATACCGCTGTCTTCAGACGCACATTTAATAAGTTCCTTATCGTAATAAGGAATATTAAAATACTCGGCTAGCATTCTGCCAATAACACGTCCCCCGCTACCAAATTGCCTGCCTATTGAAATAATTATTTTATTTTCAGCCATAGATGATAATTTAGTTATTTTGATATTCAGCTTTAAACTGCTTAATTTGATTCATTAATAATATTGAAACAACAATTGTAGATACAAAATCCGCCATCGGCATACTCCACCAAACACCTTCAATTCCGAAAAATCTTGGCAAAACAAGCAGAAATGGTATCAAAAAAAGCATCTGTCTATTTAAAGACAAAAAAATTGCCTTTTTAGCAAGCCCTACTGATTGGAAAAAATTAGTAGCAACCATCTGATATCCTACTACAGGAAATATAAATGTAATAATATGTAAGGCATGCTTACTTATCTCAATTAATTGTGGGTCTCTAGTAAATAATGAAACTACAAATGTTGGAAAGCACTGACAAATTAAAAAGCCTATAGTTGTAACTGCAACTGCACTTATTGCCGTCATCTTAAATCCGGACATAACCCTATCCAATTTTCTTGCTCCATAGTTATAGCCTACTATAGGCTGCATACCTTGATTCAAGCCCATCACTATCATAATAAAAAAGAATACTATTCTGTTATTGATACCATAAGCACCTATATATAAGTCACCTCCGTAGGTTTTCAAACCATTATTAATAAGCATGACAACTAGGCAAGCACATACATTAATAAAAAATGGAGCTAAACCAATTGCCAAAATATTACGCGCAACAGTCAATCTAAATTTAAACATGCTTAATTTGAAACGCAAAAAAGTAGAGGGTCTGCTAAAATGCCACAACACAGCTATTAAAGCTAAAATCTGAGCTATAACAGTAGCCAAGGCAGATCCTTTGATACCCATATTGAAAACAAAAATAAACAGATAATTAAAGAACCCATTAATAATAACTGCAAACAAAGTTGTATACATAGAGCCACGCGGATATCCGGAAGAACGCATTACAGCATTCAAGCCTAAATAGACGTGAGTTACAATATTGCCATATAAAATTATTTCCATATAATCACGAGCATATGGCAATGTTGCTTCGCTTGCTCCAAAGAATATAAGTATATTATCTAGGAATAAGAGAGAAACCATCATAAATACAATTCCTATCATTATATTAAGCAAGACAACATTGCCCATTGCATGTTCTGCTCCTTCAATATCTTTCTGACCTAATTTTACAGATATTACTGTTGATGCTCCAACTCCGACCATTGCTCCAAATGCCGCAGCCAAATTCATAAAAGGGAAAGTTATTGCCAAACCGGCAATTGCCATAGTTCCAACACCTTGGCCAATAAATATACTATCCACCATATTGTATAAAGAGGATGCGGTCATCGCAACAATTGATGGCACAGCATATCGCCTAAGCAAAATCCATATTCGCTCAGTTCCTAAAGAGAGACTATCGTTATTTGACATTTAAACGGCTTTAAAACTCATATCCAAACTCTTAACAGAGTGTGTCAAAGCTCCTACTGAAATATAATCAACCCCGCACTCAGCGTAAGTACGCAAAGTATCATAAGTAATACCTCCTGAAGACTCTGTTTCGTATTTGCCTGCTATAAGTTCAACAGCTTTCCTAGTATTTTCAGGGGTAAAGTTATCTAACATTATTCGGTCTACACCTCCTAAATTCAAGACTCTATTCAATTCGTCAAAATTACGAACCTCTATTTCAATCTTAAGATTCTTGCCCTTTTCTGCGCAATATTTTTTAGCCGAAGTAATGGCATTTTCTATACCACCTGCAAAATCAACATGATTATCCTTTAATAAAATCATATCGTATAAACCAATGCGGTGATTTTCTCCTCCTCCAATTTTAACAGCTTGTTTTTCAAGCAATCTCAATCCGGGAGTCGTTTTACGTGTATCTAGAACTTTTGTTTTTAATCCTTCCAGCCTTTTGACATATTTAGCTGTGATAGTTGCCACTCCACTCATACGTTGCATAATATTCAACATTAATCTTTCGGTTTGTAGCAACGACAAAACCTTACCTTCAACTTCAAATGCAACATCTCCGGGTTTAACAGATGCACCATCTTTTAAAAATACCGTCATTTTTAAATCAGGATCAAATGAGTGAAATATTTTTTCCGCAACTTCAACGCCGGCTAAAATACCTGTGTCTTTAATAATCAAGCGAGACTTACCCATTTCTGTTTGTGGTATACAAGATAATGACGTGTGATCTCCATCACCTATATCTTCGTTGAACCAGTATTTAATCTCTTCTGTTAAATTATTGTCAATCAACATAATCTATTCTAAATTGTTGTATTTTCGGTTGTTCCCCTACTTTTTTATTCAGTACATATACTCTATATTGTTCTCTATTACTCATTGTCAATGTAATAATGCAAAAACTAACCTTTCCATTATTGCCTTGATGCGAAATTTTGCATGATGAAACCAATTTACCTGAAAAGAAATCAGATAGTGCCGATTCAGCTTGCTTCGCTGACAAAATATCTCCTTTGCCAAGTATTGAGATTTCGACTTCCGGATCAAAATACTTAGACAAAGCCGACATATCACCTTTCGATATACAAGATATTAATCTCTGACTATCATCAACTTGCGAATATATAGGCAATGAAACAAGCATCATCCAAAATATGGCAAACAAAGATGTATTTTTCATGTTGTTTGATTTTATCAGGTTTTATTCCGACATTTGTACGTGATAACAAAAACTATAGCCCAGAGTACAACACAAAGGTAAAAAATAATATGAAAATAATACTACTTGTTGTTGGCAAAACCAATGATGAATATATCAACAAACTGATTGATAATTACATACAAAGGTTAAAACATTACACTGATTTTGAATGGCAAACTATAGCCGAGCTAAAAAACACAAAAAATATGCCTGAGGGAACTCAAAAAGAAAAAGAAGGCGAAGCTATCTTAAAAGCCACTGAAAATGCTGACGAAATATTCTTACTTGATGAACATGGAGATCAGCCTACATCGGTCGAATTTTCCGGACTTATAAGTAAGTATATGAATAAAGGCACACGTAAATTAGTTTTTGTTATTGGCGGTCCATACGGATTTTCGGAGGCTGTTTACAAAAAAATCACAAAAAAAATATCTCTATCAAAAATGACATTTTCGCATCAAATGGTTAGACTTATTTTTGTAGAGCAACTATATAGAGCCTTTACCATAATCAAAGGCGAATCATATCATCACGAATAATCTTAAGTTTTGTGTATAGAAATAATCTAAATAATTAAAACATTAAAAATATGAGAAAGTCTATCGTTTTGTGCTTAATAGGATTATGTGCGGCATCAATTGGAATGGCAAAATCATCGCAAAGCCGTATTGTTATAGATTCTATACAAAGCAAAACTTTAAATACATATCGTACTTATTCTATCTTACTGCCGGCGGGATATGATGAACAAACGGACCGAAAATATCCAATTTTGTATCTTTTGCATGGAATGTGGGACAAAAACCAATGTTGGGCTCAGAAAGGTAATTTATTAGAGGTTTACAACAGACTTATTGCTTCAGACGAAATAGACGAAATGATAATCGTAACTCCTAATGCCGGAGGCAATTTGTTTGCAGGCGAAATAAACGGATATTTCAACATGCCTAATTGGCAATACGAAAAGTTCTTTTTTACCGAGTTTTTGCCTTATATAGAATCGACATATCGCATAAAAACAGACAAAAAACATAGAGCTATAGCAGGCTTGTCAATGGGAGGAGGCGGGTCTGTATCCTATGCTCAACGCCATCCAGAACTATTTCAAAGCGTTTATGCCATGAGTGCATCACTGTCGTTAGAAGAACGTAAAAAAAATATTCAGGAAAATTCAGAACTTGAGATACTCCGTAAAGATTTAGACGACTCAATAGAAAAAAACGACTGCGTAAATTTCGTTACATCTGCAGATTCATCTAAAATAAAACAATTAAAATCAATTAAGTGGTTTATTGATTGCGGCGATGACGATTTTCTTTTTGATTGCAATGTTCGCTTTGTTCAAGCCATGAAAAAAGCCTCAATACCATGTCAATTTAGAGTTCGCGATGGCGGACACGACTGGGAATATTGGCATTCAGCATTATACATCTGTCTGCCATTTGTAAATAGAGGGTTTGAAAAACCATAGTCGATATTAACATAGGAAAAGTAAGGTGTATTTAGCTATTGTATATGTGATGGGATTTGATGTATTTCAAAACTTCCGGTTTAATTAAATCTGATACATCCTTGCCTTCTCGCAGTAAATTACGCACATCAGATGACGAAAAATCGAAAATAGGTGCTTCTAAACAATGCATTTCAGGATACTTATTATTGGTTTCTGACAAATCATAACCATTCCTAGGATACACTAACACATCATATTCGTTTAGAATTTTTTGATAATCTTTCCATTTACAAAAATCCTCAACGTTATCAGCACCTATAAGCAAACTAAACTCAATATGCGGATTTTTTTTCGATAAATATTGTAATGTATCAATCGTGTATGATGGCTTCGACAAGGAAAATTCAACATCCAAAACGTCCATATCAGCCTCATCCTCTATAGCAATTCTTACCATTTCCAAACGCATCATGTCATCAGCTAATATTGATTGAGGCTTAAACGGATTTTGAGGAGAAACAACAAACCACAACTTTTGTAAGTTAGTATTCGCTAGTATAAACCGTGCCAACGATAAATGGCCATTGTGAATAGGATTAAATGAACCGAAATACAAACCAACTCTTTTAAGTTCAGCCACATCACTATCTAAGAAGAAATTCTCGTATAAATTCGGCGGCATTTCGTTGAGCAACTTGCAAGTTATCATTTACTATTATTTTATCAAATTGATTGGCAAAAGTCATTTCAAACTCTGCCTTTTCTATTCTCTGAGCTATTACCTCAGGAGAGTCTGTTCCTCTAAGTTCTAGTCTGTGGCGCAATTCTAATATACTTGGGGGTTGAACAAAAATAGTCAAGGCCTTTTCACCATACATTTTCTTTATATTCAGTCCACCCAAAACATCAACATCAAAAATTGTAGCATTGCCTTTTGCAGCAATTCTCTCAACTTCCGATTTAAGAGTTCCGTAAAATCTATTTTTGTAAACTTCTTGATATTCAAGAAATTCGCCTGCTGCAATTTTTGCCTTAAACTCATTCGGACTCAAAAAATAGTACTCTATCCCATTCTTTTCAGTTCCGCGGGGCTGACGACTTGTAGCTGATATTGAAAATTCCATACCAAGATTCTGATCAAGCAAATATTTAATAATCGTACTTTTGCCCGATCCTGAAGGTGCTGAAAATATTATCAGTTTTGAATCCATCAGCTATAAAACATTTAATACTTGTTCTTTAATTTGTTCCAGTTCATCCTTCATTTTAACTACTACAATTTGTAGTTCACTATGATTTGCTTTTGAACCAAGAGTATTGATTTCACGTCCCATTTCTTGCGCAATGAACCCTAATTTTTTACCTTGAGATTCTCCATTGGCCAATGTATCGCGAAAATATTTAAGATGATTTGCCAAGCGTTGTTTTTCTTCGCTAATGTCAAGCTTTTCTATGTAAAAAATAAGTTCCTGCTCTACTCTATTTTGATCGTATGTAATCTTATCTTCAAGCGATTTTAAATTATCTTCGAAACGAGATTTTATTTTGTCAATACGAGCACGCTCATAGTTAGGGACTTCTGCCAAAAGATTTTCTATGTTTGTAATTTTAGATAAGAAGAATTTTTCAAGTCCTTCACCTTCTTGTTTTCTAAATGTAATTAGTTGAGATATAGCATTATCAATCGCTGTTTGAGCTACATTCCATTCATCCTCATCCAAATCCTGAACTTCTGTTTTCATTACATCAGGAATCTTTAGTAATAATTGAAACCAATCTTTAGGTTCTTCCAAACCTGTTGCAGCAGCAAGTGCGACTATTTGTTTTCGATAATCTTCAAAAACAGAAGTATTTATATGACAATTCGCCTCAGCGCTGGTATTATCTGTATACAATGCAAAGTCAACTTTCCCTCGTTCCAAAACTTGTGCTATACGACTTCTCATTTCAATATCTTTTTCGCGATACAAACCAGATACTCTAGTTGAAATATCCATTTGTTTACTATTTAAAGACTTGATTTCAGCAACAATTTTTTTATTTTGGAATTCACATACAGACTTTCCAAAACCAGTCATAGATTGAATCATGTATAATCGTTTTAATTTTTATAGATATAAACCTTGCAAAGGTAAGGTTTTTTGAATTAAATTAGTCAAATCTCAGCATAAATCACTACTTTTGCATCTTGTTATGGCAAGTATATTAAATATAGATACGGCTACACGCATTTGCTCCGCTGCACTCTCAGAAGATGGTTTCTGCGTAGCACAAAAGCTTGATATCGAGGGTAAAAACCATGGCAAGTTAATAGCAGGTTTTGTTGGCGAATTGATGAATGAAGCGAAACAACGAAATCGTAAAATTGATGCAATAGCTATCAGTTGTGGTCCGGGTTCATATACAGGCCTAAGAATTGGCAGCTCTTTTGCAAAAGGTTTATGTTATGGTTTAGATATACCGCTAATTGCCATACCTACACTCAAATTGATTGCAAAAGGATTTATTGAAAAACAAGGATTTGTTGACGGACTATTATGTCCTATGATTGATGCTCGTCGAATGGAAGTATATGCTGCTTTATATAATCCTGATTTAAGCGAACATAGAGAAACATCTGCCGACATTATAGATGAAAATTCTTATGCAGAATATCTAAATAGTGGAAAAGTTTACTTCTTTGGAGACGGATCAGAAAAATGCCAAACTAGTATTTTGCATAAAAACGCTATCTTTGTGAATGACATTATTCCATTATCAGAGAATATGGCATCGCTATCGGAAGCAGCATATAAATCAAGCGATTTCAAAGATATCGCATATTTTGAACCATTTTACCTTAAAGAATTTATATCTACCAAACCCAAAAATAAGGTATTCTAATTTTACATCATGGAATATTATACTCAAAAGAACAAATTAATTTTGACAGAATACGGTCGAAACATCCAACAAATGGTTGAATATGCCATGACGATTGAAGACAGGGACGAACGCACACGTTGTGTACATACCATAATCAACATAATGGGAAATTTATTTCCCCATTTGCGTGATGTAAACGACTTTAAGCATAAATTATGGGACCACTTGGCTATGATGTCAAATTATAAACTTGACATTGACTATCCATATGAGGTACCAAAAGAATTAGTTTTAACAAAACCGGAACCACTTCCATATCCTGAAACTTCAGTAAAATATCGTTATTACGGACAACAAATGATACAATTTATTAAGGCTGTAGAAGATTATAATGGCGATAATAAAGATAAATTGGTAACATTGTTGGCAAATCACATGAAAAAATGTTTCCTAACATGGAACAAAGACAATGTTGATGACCAAAAAATATTTAATGATTTGCGCGAAATCTCAAATGGTAAGATCGATTTAAACGAAGAAACGATCAAGTTAAAAGAAACTAAAGACATACTTGCCAACAACAATAAGAAGATTTTTGTAAACGGTAAGAATCGTCAAAAACAACAAGGAAGAAAATAATATGGCATCATTTGTTATTGAAGGCGGACACAGACTAAGTGGAGAAATTTATCCTCAGGGCGCGAAAAACGAAGCCCTTCAGGTTATTTGTGCGTGCTTACTTACCGAAAGTACCGTTACGATAAACAATGTGCCTGATATTGCGGATGTCAATAATCTTATTGAGTTGATTCATCAGATAGGTGTCGAAATAACACACAAAAAAGAAAAAACATACACTTTCTGTGCAAAAAACATTCGACACGAATATTTTGAGACAGAAGATTACTACAAAAAAAGTAGCTCATTAAGAGGCTCTATAATGTTGGTCGGTCCACTATTAGCACGTTTAGGATATGCAGTAGCACCTAAACCGGGTGGAGATAAAATAGGACGCCGGCGTTTAGATACCCATTTTGAAGGGATGCGCAAACTGGGAGCCAACTTTACTTACGACGAAGTAAAACAATTATACAGAATAGAAAGTAAAAAGCTACAAGCTTGCTATATGTTGCTTGATGAGGCTTCTGTTACAGGTACTGCAAATATACTTATGAGTGCAGTTTTGGCAGATGGTGTTACAACAATATATAATGCCGCATGCGAACCATACATACAGCAATTATGCAAGATGCTTAACAGTATGGGAGCTAAAATAGAAGGAATAGGATCTAATCTGCTTACTATTACCGGAGTGAACTCACTAAAAGGTTGCGAACATACGATTCTGCCTGATATGATAGAAGTTGGCAGTTTTATCGGAATGGCAGCTATGACCGGATCTGACATTACAATTAAAAATGTATCTATACAAAACTTAGGTCTTATACCTGATAGTTTTCGCAAATTGGGCATCCAATTAGAATGTACAAGAGATGATATTCACATTCCGGCACAAGAACATTTTAGTATAGATTCATATATAGATGGTTCTATTATGACAATAGCTGATGCTCCATGGCCAGGCTTAACCCCTGATTTACTAAGCGTTTTACTTGTTGTAGCCACTAAAGCCAAAGGCAGCGTATTGATACATCAAAAGATGTTTGAAAGTAGATTATTTTTCGTTGACAAACTAATTGATATGGGAGCAAAAATTATTCTTTGCGACCCACATAGAGCCACTATTATTGGCTTAGGTGATAAGTTCAGACTACGAGCTGCGAATATGAGTTCGCCTGATATACGTGCCGGAATTGCATTATTAATTGCTGCACTAGGAGCTGAGGGTACCAGCACTATTAATAATATTGAGCAAATAGATAGAGGCTATGAACATATTGATGAAAGATTAAATGCATTAGGAGCAAACATCACTCGCAAATGAAACATTTCAACCATTATATTATAGGCTGCTTTTTCCTTCTTTTCGTTGTATCATGCAGTTCAACGGATCCCAAAGCATACAAAGTAGATTCCGAATTTGAGCCTTATGTTCAAAAATTTTTTCAAGATGCAAAAACATATGGTCAAAACTACGATAGTTTAGGACTGATTATGCGTTTTGCCAATTTAAGCGATAATACAGCAGGCTTATGTTACGTTAACCGTCAACCTATTACAATAGAAATTGATAGGACATATTGGAACAGCATTTCGGGTCCAAACGAGACTAACATCAAAGAAGATCTTATTTTTCATGAAATGGGACACGGATTTCCTAAGCGAACGCACATTAACAACTCCTTAAATAATGGAGATTGGAAAAGCATTATGTGTGGAGATGAACTTCCTAACGGAAGAGAGCCGAACATAAATTACCGAGGATTCCGTAAAGATTATTACATAAAAGAATTATTTACGCAAACAAACGAAGAACCTTCTTGGAGTAATTATGTTCCTAATTTTTCAGAAATCCAAGAAAACGATATTATATATGCAGATGCACAAACTCCAAGTTATTGGTTTATAACTATTCCGAACGAAGAATATTCCGGCCGCATCGAAAGTAATCAATACGTTTTTGAAAATAAAACAGAAACTGATTTATTTTTACCGATTAAATTTAATGGATTAGACATCCGTAATGATTTTTACTACGAAGTTTCAGCACGTTTGCAATCAGAAAATAATAACAGCTATTTTGGTATAAGTATTGGCGATACAACCGAATCTTCATGGTCGATACATTACTCTTCTTTTAATAAAACCAAAAACATATTGATAGGAGAAAGTTCATGCCGTCAATCATTTGTAAGTTTATATAATGAAGGTCTATCCGAAACTGAAGACAATATTATTGCACTCAGAAAAAAGGCTGACACATTATACTATTATCAAAACGGGAATTTTTATTATCACAATGACCTCATTGATATACCTATACATGGCAACTGCTTCGGTTTTACAATGCCTGCAAAAAGTACGGTTTACATCAACTATGCAAAAATAAAGTCATCGAGCGAGAGTGGTAAGAAGAAGGCATTTGAATCTACCGATAAAATACGTCCTATCCCTATACCGAAATATAGGACAATTAAATACAAACAATAAGAATTGATTATTTAAGGACGTAAGCCTTTAAAGATAAATGCAGCTATAGCTTCTTTTCGTTCCGCCATACGTTCTGAAACATTTTCTTTGATATATGGAACCTCCAAGCCTTTTAAAGAGTATAGGATAATTGTTGCAGCAGTATCTATATCCTTAATTCCAAATAATCCCGAATTAACACCTTCGCGCAAAATAACTTTTAACATTTTTAGTTCTTTAATGCTGGTCTGACGTCTTATACGCTCCACTGTTTTTATATCATTAAAGAAGTCGGCCCTAAGTGTACCATTACTTTGTACAATATCGCGGATGCTATCTAAATGTATATATATATACTCTACCAATTTTTCATTTGCAGGTATTTTTTTATCTATTATTTTTTCCAAACGCTCTACAAGATGCGCTAATTCTTGCTCCACTACAGCATAATAGACATCTTCTTTATTTTTAAAATACGTATATAGTGTACGACGCCCCTTGTTTGAAGCTTCTGCAATATCGTTCATGGTTGCGTGTGCCACACCCATCTTTACAAACACCTGCCTTGCTGTTTCAATAAAAAGTTGACGCGTTTTTTTCATTACTGAATTTTACTATAGTATTTTTGCACAAAATCATTCATTTGTGCAAAAATACTATTTATACATTAAATCTGCAAACTCAAATCAATAGAAAAAAGTATCTTTGTAATATTTTAATTTATATGCAGCAAAAAATTGCGGAATACATTAAAAAATTTAGATTAATCAAACCTAACTCAAAGTTAATTATAGCCTTGAGTGGAGGGGCTGATTCCGTTGTATTGAACCATATTCTTCACAAAATGGGATACAATTGTATTGCTGCACATTGCAATTTTGAATTACGAGATGCTGAATCAGACAGAGATGAATTATTTGTAAGGCAATTATGCAATGTTTTAAATATACCACTTGAAATTATTCATTTTAATACAAATGAATATGCTGCCAAACAAAAAGTTTCTATTGAAATGGCCGCTCGCAAGCTTCGCTATGATTGGTTCGAAAACATCAGAATTAAATATGATGCCGATTTTATTTGCGTTGCTCATCATAAAGATGATTCTATAGAAACCTGCCTGTTAAATATAATAAGAGGAACCGGGATTAACGGTATCACAGGCATTAAGCCTATTAATGGCAAAATAATAAGACCATTGTTATGTGTCAGCCGTAAAGAAATAGAAGATTATGCAAAGCAAAACGATCTTAGTTATGTTACAGATTCAACTAATCTAGAAACTGAATATACCAGAAATAAGATAAGAAATATTTTACTGCCAATGCTGGAAGATATAAATCCGGTATTTAGGCAGACGATGGAAAACAATATTGAGAATTGGAAAGAAGCTGCTTTTTTGTATTCGCACACTATAAATAATGACTTATCGAATTTATGTAAAACAGATGGTACATATACATGGATTTGCGAAGATGAACTTTTTGCATTCCCATATTCAAAAACATTGCTGTTTGAATGGTTAAAACAATATGGATTTTCAAATAGTGTTATCGAAGAAATAGCTGAACACAAATACACTCAAACAGGCAAGCGCTTTTGTTCAGACACGCACGAACTAATAGTTGATAGATGTAGATTGATATTGTCTGAAAAGAAATCAGATGACTATAAAACTTATGAGATAAGTAAAAATGATAGCTCTTGCATACAACCCATACATCTAAAAATGAGTTTCGTTTTTGATACAAGTATTTGTAAAGACACAAAAGTAGCTCTGCTTGATGCAGACAAATTAAAGTTTCCGCTAACAATAAGAAAATGGCGCAATGGCGATTTCTTTTATCCACTCGGAATGGAAAGTCCTAAAAAACTCAGTGATTTTTTTGTGGATACAAAAATAAACATTGCACAGAAACAAGACATTTACTTACTTGTTTCTGGCAATGATATTGTATGGATTATTGGAAAACGCATCGACAACAGATATAAAATCAATGCCAATACTAAAAAAGTTTATCGATTAGAACTTTGCGACAACTAAATACGCGAGCTACGCGACATTAAATAAGCATCGAACAATACAATTGCAGCCATCGATTCAACAACAGGTATAGCACGAGGCAATACACAAGCATCATGTCTTCCCTTCATAGTTAAAACAACAGAATTACAATCTGCATCAATTGTATTTTGCGCTTTCATAAGAGTTGCAACGGGTTTAAAGGCAACTCTAAAGTAAATATCCTGGCCATTAGAGATTCCTCCTTGAATACCACCGGAACGATTGGTTTTAGTTTTAACTTGCCCGTTTTGACAAATAAATTCGTCATTTTGTTCAGAGCCACGCATTGAAGCTCCTTCAAAACCTGTTCCATATTCAAATCCCTTAGCCGCATTAATTGACATCATTGCAGATGCAAGCAATGCCTGCAATTTACCGAAAACAGGTTCTCCTAAACCGAATGGCACATTCTTGATGGTACAAGATATTATTCCGCCAACTGTATCACAATCTTGTTTAGCCTTTAGAATCTCTGCATTCATTTCAGCCTCAGTTCCTATAACTTTTCCTATCTGAATAATTTTTGCGTCTATACTAATAGAATCTTCAAACTTTTGATTTAAAGCAAGTTTAGCTACTGCTCCGGCAACGACACGACATGCAGTTTCTCGTGCTGAGCTACGCCCACCACCGCGATAATCACGCAGTCCATATTTTGCTGTGTAAGTATAATCGGCATGCGAAGGTCTGAATACATTTTTTACATTTTCATAATCCGACGAATGTTGGTCAGAATTACGGATAATAAAACCTATCGGAGTTCCTGTAGTTTTACCTTCGAAAACACCGGATAAAAATTCTACGATATCCGATTCTTTACGTGGACTTGTCAAAGCTGATTGACCAGGCTTGCGTCTGTCTAATTCACTTTGTACAAATGTCTCGTCTATCAAGATACCTGCAGGGCATCCGTCAATAACTCCGCCTATGGCACGTCCGTGAGATTCACCAAATTCAGTCAGTCTGAATATATTTCCAAATGTATTCATATCGCCAAAATTATTTATTAGTCACTATATCACTTACATCCGCAACAACCACTCTCGCAGTCTTCACCTTCACAGTCGCCATGGCAAGAACCACAAGAATGTTGACTCATAAGGTTTCTAATTTCATCTTCATCAGCTTCTCTTTTAACTAATACTTTTCCAACGAAATGCAAATCTTCACCGGCCAATGGGTGATTTAAATCTACAGTTACAGTATCTTCTCCAACAGCAACAATCGAAGCGTTAATTCTATTTCCTTCTTGATCTTGCAAAGGTACAACATTTCCTTCAAACAAGACCTTATTATCAATTTTGCCGTCAACTTCAAAA
This sequence comes from Bacteroidetes bacterium ADurb.Bin302, assembly GCA_002069025.1. The sequence continues at coordinate 24,590 of MWBK01000131.1, forward strand.
ATATTTTTAGGCAGATCGATTACACTTTCATTATCGTATTCTCCATAAGCATCAGCCTTAGATATTACAAAATCAAATGTATTGTTCATTTCGAGTCCTACTGTTGCTTCTTCAAACTTATCCAACATCATGCCCAAACCACTATAAAAGCAAAGAGGCTTTTCTATTGTAGCTTGCTCCATTAACTCTTGTTCTTCACCTACAAATAAATCGTATGTAAGTGCTAAATAATAATTCTTTTTGTCCATATTTTTATAATTAAATGATTACTAAAACCAGTTTATATTGTCTGATGTATCCTTTCGTTTCTCGTACTTCAAATCTTGCAATAATGTAGACTTAACGCCTATCATAAAGTTGTAAGTTGTATATCTGCCAATAGGAACAAAACTTGCAGACATTTGCCAACAGTGCAAGTCTTTTGAAAGTGTACAATTTACATAAGTCCATTCATTATTGGTAATATCATAATAGGATGATACACTAAACCTCCATGTCTTTGTGAAATTTATATTTGCCGAAATACTCAGGTTATGCGTTAGTTTGCGATCATACTCCATTATATCATAATTAAATGTTGAGTATGCATATCGGATACTATAATTAAGACTTAAACTCCATGGCACCTTAAATTCCTGATAATCTGCATCTTCTTTTTTATACCTTTCCTTTCTTTTTTCCTTTTCAGTCATTTCAGTCATAGGATCTAAGGAAGCAATATTTTGCGCTAATTCGGAAGACTCACCGGGTAATTCACCCTCATTATTAGAGGGAAGTGGAGTCGTTATTTTCTTCTTTTTCTTGAAAGTTTCGTTTGAGAAGGTGTATCCAAAAGATGTACCTGTACTTTGTAAACGTCCTAAAACACCATTCTTTTCAACTTGCGAAACATTTACTTTAGTTGGAGAACCAAACGCGTTAAGCTGATAGGTGTAAGGATCCAAAACAAAATCAATATTCATTGTAAATTGATTATATATTTTGAAACGAAGATTTAAGTTTATATTTGACCAATTAAGCGAATCGGCCATTATGTTATATGAAGTTCCGAAACTAAAGTTATCAATAAGAGTTATTTTCTTAGCTTTCCCTGTAGTGTCTTTTGCACTCCAATATTTCATTTCCAAATTATTCGATACTGTGAATGACACGCTACCGGATGCCCCTCTAGAAGGTGAACCTCCATATATTCCCCCTGCAAACTTATCATAGTAAACGGTTTTAATTGAACCATCAGATGCAGGACGATCGTAGGTTCCCCAATAATCCCAACCCGGTGCACCAAAATCAGGTGCAATGGAAAAACTTACAGATGGAACTATTTTGTGCCTAAATATAGGCGCATTTTTACCGGGTTTACTTTTTATTTTGTAAAATCCGAATAATTGTGTTTGTAAACCAACTGATGCACTGCATTTATATAAATTGTAAAAGCCATAAGTAGTATCTGATACCGCAGCACCGGAATAGTCTCCCTCCCAATGTTGATTGACTTTACTAAAATACCATCTCAATGAATTATTTAAACCTACATTCAAATTTAAATATTTAAACAGAGTAAATGATGCTGATATAGGTATTTCGTTTTTAATACCATTTTTCCAATCTCGCAAGAAATTAGTCTGCATAAATTTGCTTTCTTTTGCAGTTATACTGTTTGAAAGAGCCAAATTATATGTAATAGCAATCTTCTCATACCATTTTTCTTTACCAACAGACGATTTTCGTTTAAATGGACAAACACGACTCATGTTTAATGTAATTGACGGCAAATTCAAGTTTATCGTTGAATCTGATGTACGTTGATTAACATACATACTTAAAGACAATGTAAATGGGCTCTCCGGGAATGTCTGTGTTAAGGTTATTGTTGAACTTTTTGTATTTTGAGACAATAAAGCCGGATTGTAGTAACTATCTACATTGTTCTGTTCGTAACTTGATGTTGAAAAGTTTACACTTGCCGAAAACGAAGTGTACGGACTCATCTTCTGATCTTGTGTGTGTGACCACATAACTCTAAAATCATTAGATGATCTATAATCAGGTGTATTCGGATCACCATAAGTATTGCGAATAAAACTCAAATTAAGAGATCCTCCAAACTTGTACCTCCATTTATAACTTGAAGCTAATGCCAAAGACCAGGAACCTTTAGTATACACATCTGCAGTTAAGGCTAAATCAATGTAGTCATTTATAGCGAAATAATATCCCATCCCTTTTGCATAAAAACCACGTGTTTGTTCTTCTCCAAACGTTGGGAATATAATACCTGACGAATATTTTTGGTTAACCGGGAAATAACCAAATGGAACAGCCAATGGAAATGGTATATCCTCAACAACCAAATAAGCAGGTCCGGATACTATATACTTGCCCTGTTTCATTTTTGCCTTGGTTAATGCAAGGTAAAAATGCGGATGATCATGTTGATCGCAAGTTGTGTACTTACCATGCTGTAAGCAATATTCGTCTTCAGAAATTTTCTTTGTTTTGGCACTTGTAACATAGCCTTCACCTTGTTCTGTTACAGTTCCCCATATAAAACCTTTTTTTGAATTAAAATTATACTTCATTGCCTTTGCTTCGTAAGACTCTTTACCATCTTTAAAAACAGGCTTACCTTTCATATTTTCACCCGTAGAATCAGGAACTCCCGTAGCATAAACCAAATTACTGTCTAAACGAAGTCTTATATAATCAGCTTTTAATTCTATATCATTATAAATTACTTGGGCTTCACCATATAGTAATGCAGTATGGTTACCTATTAGAACAATTGAATCTTTTGCATTATAAGCAATATCAGATGTAATAGATTGAGTGGTTTTTTTGGGTTTTCTTTTCTTTATCGCCTCACTTGAATTTTTATTTTTAGAAGCGACAGAATCTAAAGGCAACGAAATAGTAAGTGTATCCAATGGTACAACAGGCACTAACATCGAACTGTCTTGCTGAGAATATGCTGACAATGCATATGAAAATGCAAACAACACGCTCAAAAGTATTTGAAAACCTTGCCTCAAAGAGTCTTATAGAATAGTGTATATAAACAAACCGCAAAGTTACACATTTTAAGGGTAACATAAAGACGTATCTGATTTTTTAATATTTTTTGCTACATATTTGCTCATACATCAAGCCTCATTAGTAAAAAAATCACTACTTTTGCGCATGAAACATATCAAAACAATGTCATTAAAACACATAATTACAATTTCACTTGCACTCTGCTTGTTTGGTTATATCAATGCAGCGCCATTTACAATAGTAATTGATGCCGGACATGGTGGACATGATGCAGGTGCCATAGGATCATTTTCAAAAGAAAAAAATATTAATTTACGACATGCTCTCCTACTTGGAGACATGTTTTTGTTGATTTAAATGAAAGAGCTAGAATTGCAAATCGTGCAAAAGCCGATTTGTTTGTTTCTATTCATACCAATGCAGCAAAAAACAGAAGCGCTAATGGAGTTGAAACATTTACTTTAGGTGTATCTCGTAATAAAGAGAACATGGAAGTTGCAATGTTAGAGAACTCAGTTATCTTATTAGAAGACGATTACGAAAAGAATTATCAAGGTTTTGACCCTAATTCAACCGATTCGTACATTATGTTTGAATTTATGAAAGATCAGTATATGGATAGAAGTATCACTTGTGCTGACATGGTTCAAACAAGACTGGTTAATGCAAGTCAAAGATTAGACAGAGGCGTTCGTCAAGCCGGTTTCTTGGTTTTAAGAGCCACCACAATGCCATCAATTTTGGTCGAATTAGGATTTATTTCAAACAGAGAAGAAGAAAAATCTCTAAATGAAAATAAAAATCAAATTGCATTGGCTACAGCATTATATAAGGCAATTATAGCATATAAACACGACTTGGAAAAGAAAAACGGAACCGGTATAAATACTCCCGCTGTTCCTGAAACTCCGGAACCTGTTATTAAAGATACCATTGTTGTGAAACAAATAGAAGAAGAAAAAACTGCAGAAACAGCACCAATATCAAAAGTTGACAATAACAAATATGAGGATATTGTTTTTATGGTTCAGATTTTTTCTTCTAAAAATAAATACAAATTGAATGACGCTATTTTTAAAGGCATCAAAATAACCGAAACAAAAAAAGAAGGCAATCTATATAAATATATAGTAGGGAAATCGACTAACTTAGACGCAATAATTGAACTACGTAAAAATGTAAGCAAAGAATTTCCTGACGCATTTATTATTGCATATAAAAAGGGGGTTAAGATACCTACTAAAGATGCGATAACAGAATATCAAACACAATCCAAATAAATCACTATGGGCGAGAAAAAAAAGAAGTTTTTAACACGTGAAACAAAAATAGGTATTGCTGTTGTTGTTGCAATAGGAATGCTATATTTCGGTATCAACTATCTAAAAGGAATTAATGTATTTAAACCGAATACCTATTTCTATGTACAATATGATAGAGTTGACGGAATAGTAAAAACCACACATGTACTCATCAACGGATATAAAATAGGTCATGTTAGTGATATATATTTTGACTATACAAAGGAAGCTCCAATAACATTGGAAATAACAGTTGACAAACATCTTGTAGTTCCCAAGGGAACAATTGCACAAGTTTATGAAACCGGATTAATGGGAGACAAAGCTATACAATTAAAGTTAGGCAATGGCACTGAACTATGTCAAACAGGCGACACTTTGCAAGGCGAAGTTGTTGGAGGTATGATTGCGGAAATTGTACAATCGCTTATGCCGCCAATAGAAAGATTGGTTCCACAACTAGACTCTACAATATTAGCTATACGCAAAGTTGCTGAAGATGAAAATATACGCAAAACTTTGGCAAATGCAGAGCAAGCTACAAAAGAATTAAAACTTGCATCGGTTAAACTCAATAACATCATGAATAATGATGTACCAACAATAATGACTGATGTCAAAACAACAACTTCTAAATTATCTAAGATTAGTACTGATATAGCAGAAATGGACTTAAAAGCAACTATTGAAAAGGTTAATGCTACATTAGCTAATTTGCAGTTCGCTTCAGATAAATTTAAGAGCAAAGACAATACTCTAGGATTGCTATTGAACGACAAACAATTGTATTTACATATAGATTCAACAGCAAATAGTGCTAATCAATTACTTATAGATTTAAAGGCAAATCCTAAACGTTATGTACATTTTTCTGTTTTTGGAAGTAAAGACAAAGCCAAAAAGTAAGACGAAAATAAAATTACTATTTTAACAATATTTTAACAATAATAGGGAAACCGTTGAAACATAACGATTTCCCTATTTTTACCCCGATTTTTTATAATAAATAAGTATTACGCTAATTCATTGGTTGTCAATAGTTTTATCAAATCTTAGTTTATAATAGTCTGTATATCAATACGTTAGTATAATTACCTAAGACACAAAACATTGCAGTTGTTTTGAAAAAAACAAACAAAAACACATTTTTTTTTCAAGAAATAAAAAACGATATTTGCCAAACAATGAATTATGAATTATTAAAATAATTACACAAAAATGAGCGCTGATTTTTCACAATTATGGGACCAATGTCTTGAAGTAATTAAAGACAACGTTGGAGAGGTCGGTTATAAAACTTGGTTTGAACCTATTGTTCCGCTACAATTAGTGAACGATTCGTTTACAATACAAGTACCAAGCCATTTCTTTCGCGAATACTTGGAAGAGAAATATGCAGACCTAATGCGCTCAACAATATTCAGAGTTTTTGGGCCTAATACAAAATTGTTCTATAGAGTTATTTTGGATAAGGATAATAAACGTGGAGGTTCTACAGATATTCCATGCAGTAACCAAAATGCAGAACGCAAACGTGTAGGTATTTCTGAGTTCGACTCTCAACTTAATTACAATTACAACTTTGGTAATTTTATTGAGGGAGATTGCAATAAATTGCCTCGTACTGCCGGCATTAACATTGCAAGTCAACCGGGTAAGGCTGTATTTAATCCTCTTCTGATTTACGGGAAATCAGGTGTTGGTAAAACTCACCTCGCTAATGCAATTGGTCTTAAAACAAAGGAATTGCACCCTCAGAAGAAAGTATTGTATGTATCTGCAAACCTATTTCAATTGCAATATACTGAAGCATCACGCAACAATCAAGTAAACGATTTCTTAAATTTTTACCAAATGGTTGATATGCTTATAATTGATGATATTCAGGAATTTGGAGAAGGCAAAAAGACGAGCACTCAAAATACTTTCTTCCATATATTTAATCATTTACATCAATCAGGTAAGCAATTAATCCTGACTTGTGATAAGAAACCGGCTGAGTTGGAAGGATTGGAAGAACGTCTCCTTACTCGTTTTAAATGGGGTCTTACAGCAGAGGTTGAAGGTCCTGACTTTGAAACACGTAAAGCAATACTAAAAGCAAAAGTTGAAGCCGATGGATTAAAAATTCCTGAAAATGTTATTACTTACATTGCAGAAAATGTAACTGACAATATCAGAAATTTGGAAGGGACAATCATATCTCTTATAGCTCAATCTACCATGAACCAAAAAACCATCAATATAGATTTGGCTAAGAAGGTTGTTGGAACATTGGTATCTATATCAGACAAACAGATTACAGTTCAATCCATACGCGATGTCGTATGTAACTACTTCCAAATTTCCGTTAATAGTTTGATATCTGAATCACGCAAAAGAGAGGTTGTTCAAGCGCGTCAAATAGCTATGTATTTTGCAAAACAAATGACAAAAGACTCGCTTACATCAATAGGTAATGTTATCGGGAAAAGAAATCACGCAACTGTTTTACATGCATGCAAAACAGTTAAAGATCTTATTGACACTGACAAGAGTTTCCGCTATAGCATAGAAGAAATTGAACGTAAACTTAATGCATAATTCTGTATGATTTACAAATTTATACTCATTTCTGACGAAGTTGATGGATTCATGCGCGAGATAAGCATTGATTCCGAAGCTAAATTTTCTGAGTTACATAATGCAATCTTAGATTCTGTAGGATATGCAAAAGATGTTATTACATCATTCTTTATATGTAATGATGATTGGGAAAAACAGCAAGAAGTTACATTGCTTGAAATGGACACAAGTGCCGACGTAGATAATTACGTAATGGATGAAACAGTAATCAGCGAATTTGTTTCAGAAGAAGGACAAAAATTGCTATACGTCTTTGATTATCTATCAGACAGAGCCTTCTTTATACAACTTAAAGAAATTATCCCCGGGAAAGATTTGGAAATTGCTGCTTGCACCGCATCAACCGGTAATCCTCCTGAACAATCTGCTCTTGTAAATTTTGATGACGTAAAAATGCCTAGTTCATCGACAACAGATCCGAGTTCTATTGATGAGAACTTTTATGGAGACGAAAATTTTGATATAGAAGAGTTAGATGCAGATAGTTTTAGTGACATGAATTTTGACGAAGACTTTGATGCACTAAAATGAAAACATTGCTCGTGTTGCTTGGCCCCACAGGTGTAGGGAAAACAGCATTGGGAATAAAGATTGCCCAACACTTTTCCATACCGGTAATTTCGGCTGACTCACGACAGATATATAAGGGACTTAAAATAGGAACGGCTGCACCAAGTTTTGAAGAACAAAAGTTGGCGCAGCATTTTTTCATAGATACAAAGGAACTTGATGAATTATACAGCGCAGGGCAATTTGAAATTGATGTAATTAATTTGCTTCCTGAATTATTTAAAAAGTCTGATTTTGCACTGATGGTTGGTGGCTCAATGATGTATATTGATGCTGTTTGCAATGGCATGGACGATATCCCTAATGCAGATCCTGAAGTAAGAAAAAATCTAAACAGAATATACGAAAACGAAGGCATTGAGAGTTTGCAAGCCATGCTAAAATTGCTTGATCCTGAACATTACCAACGAGTCGATTTAAAAAATTATCGCAGAGTAATTCATGCAGTAGAGGTATGTTTTCTTACCGGACGTCCCTATTCTGAAATTCTTACCACACCAAAGAAAAAACGTGATTTCAACATAATTAAAATAGGCATTACTCGACCCACTGAAGATTTATACAATCGGATAAACCATAGAGTAGATGCTATGATAGCAGAAGGGCTGGAAGCAGAAGCTGCTGATGTGTATAAACAAAAACAACTTAATGCTCTTAATACAGTTGGATATAAAGAGTGGTTTGCATACTGGGATGGCGAAATAGAATCGAAAGAGAAAGTTATTGAACTAATTAAGCGAAATTCACGTCACTATGCTAAAAAACAACTTACATGGTTTAAGCGTGACAAATCTATAAAATGGTTTACTCCTGATGATTATCAATTAATAATCAACCATATAGAAGATATATGCAAAAACTAGTTATACTAATTATTACATTATTGACATACAGCCATAGCATAAACGCGCAAGGCAGTTTGTCTGCATATTGTACTGTTGGTAATAACTACATTGAGAATACTTATGTTGAGATTGATGCTATTGGTGCTTACAAATACAATAACTGGAATTTTTCTTTAGGTGTCGGACTTACAACTGCTCCTAACCATACGGCATACTTTCACGCACTGCTAGCTGATGCATCATATCAATTCAACATACCAAAGTTTCCTATGCGTCTTGGCTGTAAATACTTATTTAATCCACACACATATTCCGGTCTTAGAGAACACGATTGGGCTATTATTGTCAGCTATATTCCAAAGCACTTTGATGTAGAATTAGGATATATGATTAGATATAATTACGCTGCTAATTCTGGATATGGTGAGTACTGTAATGTATTATACAATTTTGCAGGTTATATTTGGAGTCGAGATAATTATTATAACATACGAATCAGTCTAAAGAATTTTGACAACTTATATTTTGGGAGAAGTACGGATATTATGTTAGATATTAAATTATCATACGCATATCCTCGTAATTTGAGCTATTTTATACAAGGCCAGTGTAGAGCTGCCGGAATAGGAAATATTCAATTCAATCATTTTGATTGCAAGATTCGTGCAGGTATTATATGGGAAATATAAAGTTATACATATCAATTATAATAGCTATTGTGCTATGCTCGTGCGAATTTGATCCATTAGATTTTATTCGTACCACGTATGATGTAGATAAACGAACTGCCGATTCTATTAAAAAAAACGAACAGAATCCGGTTTTAAACATCACAACAACAAGCGATAATTATTCATTTATCATTGCAAGTGACTTGCATCTACATACAGATGAAGTTATGATGCCTGAATTCTTCTCTATGGCATCCAATTCTGATGCAAGTTTTGTTGTCATTAATGGAGATATATACAATAGTAAGTCTGAATTTGCTTCATTTGCCAAAGATCAATTTGACAATTTTAATGCTAAGCCATGCTATTTTGTAGCAGGCAATCACGATATCTATTTTGATTGGAAACTATATCTCGATAATTTTGGAAGTTCTACATATAGTTTCAAGGTTCAAACGCCTACCACTCAAGATTTATACATAACACTTGAAAGTAGTAGTGCTACTCTTGGAAAGACACAATTAGACTGGCTAAAAGAACAACTTAATACTCGTAATCAATATCGATACTGCATAATAGTTACACATGTCAATTTTTTCCCTCAACAAGTTAATAACGGTATCTATCAACAAGAAGAATTGCATGTACTATTTAAGTTATTCTCAGACAATAATGTAAACGCAGTTATTACAGGTCACTCTCATGATACAAACAATAAAAAGGTATTAAACGTCAATTACTGGACTACCGACGCGCTCAAAAATAATAATTACGGGATTGTCTATATAAAAAGCGAAAATATCAATATCGATTTTTTGAAATTAGATTAATCATTTTCGACCAAAATCTGCAGGAATTTCGCCCCAAACTTCAGTTTGCCACTTCATTACTTTAGTTGTATAAGAATTTTCTTGCAGCCATTTTTCTGCAGCCTCAATGCGTTCGAACAAACTAATATTAACAGCTGTTCGTTCTAGTTTAGTCTTGCATTTTTTTGCTTTGATCCACGCCAATGCGGTTATACTATCGGAATATAATGGTAATGAACTATTACGCTTTTTAAGTAATGCCAAGCCATGAACTATCGCTAAAAACTCTCCTATATTGTTAGTAGCTTCTTTATAAACGCCTTGATGGAAAATTTCCTCACCCGTTTTAACGTACACTCCCCTATACTCCATATCTCCGGGATTTCCACTACATGCGGCATCTACAGCAATGCTCTCCTTTTCAAAATTAGTTTTAGTATTTTCCGATTTTGAAGTTTTCGATTTTGAAGTATATGTCCAATAATTTCCTTTAAAGGCCTGCTGAGCAGCATCAAGAGATTCAAATGACTTGTATTGAGCACCATCAAAACCGCTTATCTGCTCTTTGCAAGTATCCCAATCTGAAAATACACCTGTATTTCTGCCCTTCCAAACAGTATAAAATTTTTGCTTTGCCATATATCATTAAAGCTATAAAGTTACATACTTGTAAGCAAATTGCAAAAATTAATTTACAGGACACTACAATTGTGTTTTCTTTTTAAAGGCAATATATCCGGGGGTATTGCCTGCTATTTTTCTCCACTTAAATTCTCCTTCCGATGAAAAACAATATACACTTCCAGGCGAGACATAATCTGCTGCATCCATCAAAAAGATATCATGATTATCGGGATTTACAGCAATAGAACGCAAAACTATGCTTTCGTAACCCTCTGATATAAAACTACCGGGAACAAGTTCTTCTGAGGCTAAATTAACTAAGGTATATGATGATTGATTCGTAAGATAATCGTAATTACCTACATATGCAGAATCTCCCACAATGCACATGCTTCCTGCTCTAATATTAAAGCGTTTCTTTACACTTGCAGATTTAGTATCAAATAATATTAAATCAGATTGTACATCATTATAATTGCCCCAAGAGACTATGAGTATATTGCCGTGCGAATCAGCCTGCATTGTTTGCATATTCACAGCCACTTCTACACAAGATATTTCTGTAAATGTTTCGATATCAATTATTGATAATTTATTATCATACACAGGATATAAATATCCTCCTGAATTTGCAACATACAATTTACCATCTACAGCAGCCATCCCTTCAGGTTGATAGCCAACGCTTATAGTTCGGTTAACTAGAAAAGTACTTGTATCTATTTCTGCAACATAACCGAGTTGTGTATTATCTTCCAAAACGACTCCTGCGTATGAACTAACATAAGCCTTACCTTGATAGAATGTTATTTTTCTGCAATTTGGTATTTCTATTTGAGCTATATGCTTTGCAGTTGCTGCATCCATTACCTCGACTATGTTTGATGCATTTATTACTGCATACATTTTAGAACCATATATCTGCAAATCATTCCCTACATCACCCAAACCTAATATCACTTCCGGATTTATGGATGGAAAAACATTTTGCGTGTATTCGTTTGTTTCATAATCGTACATATCTAAAGAAGCATTATTACTACCCCATGTACCTTCATTAAGCAAATAAAATCCATTTATGGGTTGTTTTACCATAGGAGGAGTGGGCTCAATATTTCTACACGAAACAAACAAAAGACAAATAAACACAAATACATAAAAATTGATTGTTTTCATAACGCTACTTTTAAAATAATTTTGAAGTTAGTTCCCGGCATAGGATAACCGGATATAACTTCGTATTGTTGATTAAATAAATTATTAACTTCGGCTGATGCTGTGCATTTTACTGATTTAATTTTGAAAGCATACGACAAGGCTATATCATGTGTATACCATGGTTGGATATAATTTGCGGGTATATTTGCACTTGAGCTATATCTTTCGCCGGTATATATAAAGCTATAATTAAGCCCTATTGTTTTATACGCAAGATTAAGCACTGCAGAACCACTATTCCACGGAGTATATGGCATTTGTCCTCCATAATAAGGACTGTCTGCAACATAACTCAAATCTTTTGATTCTTGATATGAATAGGCCAAACGCAAATCCAAATTCCAATAACAGCACCATTGTAAACCAAAATCCATAGAAACATCAATCCCGTTAATACGAACTTGTCCATAGTTTTTCATCTGCCACCTAAATGGATTTGAAGACGGAATCGCAACTATTTTATTTTCTACTTGGTTATCATATACATCTAGCTGTATTCCGAAATCGGAAAAAATATGTTTCCCGTCATGATAATGGTACGAAAGGCCTAAATCATATTGTGTTACATATTCAGGCTCTAACATAGAATTACCTACAAAAGTGTAATATAAATCATTAAATGTAGGCATCCTAAATATACGTTTATAAAATGCTCTTATGTCAAATGGTATCGTTCGCCATGGACGCACAGAAACTATTGCTGTTGGAGTAAATACTGCTATGTCTGATGCCGCTATAGATCTCTTTACATTTTCGTGAACAAAAGTTCCCAATACGCTGGCTTGTAATTTAATATTCGGAAACTTAAATGCAGTGGCAAGTGCAACCAAACCTGTATGACGTGTTGGATATGCAAAATCGCGTAATGTCGCATCTAAACTATTAAATTGATAATCAGCTGACAATGAAACATCCCAAAATGGAAATATATTCACAGAATTTGCCATCGACAAATATGCTTCTTGCTGCTTGTAAGTATCATCAATATATTGCAATGTTGTATCCGGATTTAGATATCTGGTATAATCATAGGCATACTTTGCATTTACAAGAATCGAATATTTCTTCCAAAATGTTTGCTTATAATGTGTCTGCACAAAAAAGTTATCATCCCACTGTCTTTGTTTATGAAAATATAAATTTCTGGCTATATAACCCGGGATTCCGCGTTCTGAATAATAGTTGTATAATTGTGCTTTCCACTCTCCTTCTTTGAGTTTTCCAAATAAAGACAATTCTGTTCTAAGTGCGTTAATATCAGCATTTTCGCGAATTGCAGTTGTATCGTAAGCTGTAGTACCATCATTTTTTACTTTTTTATATCGGAATTTATATTTTCCGTTTGCATATGTATACTCTGCACTTGCAGACAATGTAACTTTATCTGATAATTTTTGTTCCCACAATATGGATGGATTTGCCAAACCGAAAGACCCGGCTTTCATTGTTGCACGAAGATGATAATTTATAGAATCATTAAATACAGGCTTCCTTGTATTCAAGTATATTGTTCCTGCCGAGCCGTAATCTTTTGCAGATTGTAACACAGACCCTCTTTGTCCATTGTACAAATCAATTGATTCCATGTTTTCTGTAGAAAATCTGCCTAAATCGATTTGCCCATTTTGAGCATTTCCAAGTTGGATTCCATCATAAAACACACCCATTTGATTTGTACCCATACTACGTATATTGATAGTTTTAATACCACCAACACCACCATAGTCTTTAATTTGAACTCCTGAAAAATAACGTACCGCATCTGCTACCGATTGGCAACTAAGCCTTTCGATGACACCCGCATCCATAGTTTGGAATGGTACCATCTCCTTAAGTTGACGTTTAGGACTAAACTGCACTTCGGCTAAAGCATAAACTTTAGTAGTATCTAATTGAGCCGACGCACTAAACGTTACAACACAATATAAAACGAATAAAAATAAAAGACGAAAATTCCGCATAATACCTGTCGATCCTTTCCTCGAGGATACAAAGAGCATAATAGCTCCTTTCTGATTGTTATCGTATCGGCAGGTCTTCTGACTTAACCCAAAAATCGGCGCCTTCCCATCCTAATAAAGACAGTGGCTAAGATTGCCGACCACAAAGGTATTACAGCAGCGGGACTGTTTGGGATTCTCACCCAATTCCCTCTTCGTTTACTCTTTTATTTAAAAGAGCAAAAACCAATACGGGGCAAAGATACATCTATTTTTGTAATTATCAAAAGCCAATTTTAGTTTGATAATAAACATTGTTTTGCTGGTATCTCACAATATATATACCATGTCCTCTATCCAGTACTACTTGTTTATTACCTACAATTTCATTTATGAAAGATAAACAGCGTCCGGTCAAATCGTAAATTCCAATATTATTAATCTTATCTGCAGTAATTATATTTATTTCCCCGTTTTTTGCATAGATTTCTACATTCGTCTGATACTCTTCATTTTCAGCACTCAATATAATTTCAGAGCCATATACTCTAAATTCAAATATTGAAAAGCCGTAAGTATTTGATCTCTTGATACAATTAATTTTCAAATATCTGCCTTGGTATTGAGTCAAATCTATAATGTCTGTTCTACTTCCTGCAGGTTGATTCTTTTTATCAGCTGCAACAACCCAATCGTCCCCGTCTTTCGAAACCAATAATTGATATTCGGCAGCCGATGAAGTTTCCCAATAAATTTCCGCGCTAGTTAATTTATAAGAATCTTTCAAATCAAATTGAATCCATTGTCCGTCTTTATGTTGACTGCCCCATCTTGTTGTGATATCACCATCATTTACATATTCAGGTAACGTTCCTGCATTTTCATAGCCTGTTGAAATTACAGGTTTATTAAATGCCAAATTCATATCGCTTAATGAAGATACACTCACAGTAGCTGTATCACGAATTTCGCCTACACCTGCCGACACTTCATAATCGCCTACATTATCAGCATAGAATAAATTATCAATAAGACGAGCACCATCTCCTTTTAAATAATATCCTATTGATGATGATTCAAATTCTGCGCCGAATTGATCTGTCGCAACACAAGTAAATTCCTGAGTTTTACCTACCGGCAACAATGATGTTTTAGGAGAAATTTCTATTTGTTTCAATTTGATTTGTTCCTCAACCAAATATGTAACAGAACTTGATTTTGCTTCTGATGTTGCACTAATTGTAATACTTCCATATTTACTGGGAGTCAATAATCCGTTTGCAGTTACATTTCCTTCTCCGGATGTAACTAAATATGTAGGATTAATAGACATTTCATTTCCAAACTGATCATATCCTTTAACCGATAATTGAACAGACTCACCTTCTTTTAATTGCATATTACGAGGTGTTATATCGAGTCCGAACAATGCCGGGGTATCTCCCTGAGGCTCAATACCATAGACTTCAAATTCATACATTGAATGTCCATAATTAGTAGCACGTTGTGTTCCGTACATTCTAATATAACGTGCATTTATATCAATTTTTACAGTCTGAGTACCTCCTGTTCCACTTTGAGTCGTTATAGTAGTCCAATCAAGTGCATTTTCCGAAACTTGAATCTCAAATTGTGATGAATATGCAGTTTCCCACAACAATGTAACATAACTGATATAACAACTTTGCTTTAAATCAATATACACCCATTGTGGATCACTATGCACACTGCCCCACCTTGTGTTAGCTTTTCCATCATTCACGTATTCGACTAAAGTTCCCGCATTTTCGTATGATGATGCTTTTGCTTTTTTACCTAATGCTATATTTGGGAACTTAGGAGTTAAATGGATTTCGGTTTCATATGATTTTTCATCTACAGTAGCTTTTATCTTATATAAACCAATTGATTGAATATCAAGTATAGAATCTGTTTTTAGCAACACTTCATCTTTACTAATTTCCCATTCTACGACACTTTCGTATTTATTCCCATATTGATCTTTCATATCTAAATAGTAAGAGATGCTATTTCCAACTTCCAAATACTCAATTTGAGGTTGAATTTGTGCAAATTCCAACACTATTTTGTCATTAATATTTAAAATTAATGTCGCTGAAGTCAAACCTTCTGATGATGCTGTTACAACAACATCAGTTTTTGTATTGCCTGCAGTTAAAAAGCCTTCCTGACTGATAGTTGCACCATTGCTTACTTCCCAACTTATAGTATTCTCCATTTTAGCTCCATACTGGTCTAAAACTACTGCATTAAGTTGCAAAGTCTTGCCTAATTCAACTACATTGGATTTTGGCTGCTCTATCTCAATTTTTGTTGCTTGTGCATCATCTTGATATACTGTTAAACGTTGAGCCGGTGCCGTAAAAGATTTAACGATCAAAGCAGCATTATAAAAATTCACTACTTTTTCTGTTTTTTCCGGATTATATACCATGTAAGTATATTTCCCATTTTTCAGATATGCAGTTGCTGTAGGTACATCAGCATGTATATCCCAACAAATATCGCCATAATTACGATGAGAATGTGTTATATAATATGTAATACCACCAGTATCTACATTTCGAGCCACCGGCATATTCCCATCCCACATATCATCAAAGATTTTAGCAGTTGTATCAGCATCTGATATTTGTAAATATGTAAGTACAACATTTCCCAAACCCGATTCTCTACTTAAATAATTCCCTTGCTCTGCTACTTCATATCCGCCAATTTCTTTTCCTTCCCACATTGTTTTGTAATCCCATTCTGCAAACTCCAAATCTTTATACAAATACTTTAAGCATGGTGATATCGGCATCCATTGAATGGAATGCATCCAAACAGGATCACCCGAGAACCAAGTCCACCAACCAACTCCTTGAGAAGTCAAGTTACAACAATACGGATGATGATAATTTGTATAATTAATATTTTCTCTATCTCTATCAAACCAATATTCGGCAGTAGCTCTTGATTCTGTTTCCCAACCAAAGATTCCGGCATCACGCATGGCTTTATTTCCTGTTGCTACACCTAACATATACAAGCCTCCCCACGATTGCATCGCCTCAGAGCTTGATTCTTGACCATTCCCGTTCCATCCACCTAAACCTCCGGCATATGAATGTCCTGCCCATGGATCGAAGGTTCTTAAAAATGGAAAATTATCGTCAGTTTTATCCCAATTAGCATAGTCCTTAGCAAGTAAGCTTGCCATTTCACCATAGTTATCAGCAAAATCTTTATCAAACAATGCTAACACTGCACTGGCGTAAATGTAATAGCCGTAATGGAAATGATGATCATTAAATGTATCTGAATCATAACTTGTATTATAACCTATCAATGATCCCCATCTTTTATATCTGGCAAAGAAATAATTATCTTCACCCGGGGTAAATGTATACCAATTTACTAATGCTGCTTTAAGTTTACTCTTGCATTTTTCAAACAATTCGGTTTCTCCCATTTCATGAGCAAATGTCATATATAATGCCATTTGTGTCAAGCCTTTACCTCCCCAATATGTATCACCTCCAAAACTTCCTTTATCGGCATATTCCGAAATCATTTGAACCATTCTATCGCGGTTAAATGGATTTGCTACGCTTGCATCATACTTTGGTGCAGCAAAATATGGTAATATACCATTAAAATCATACTCTATATTAAAGATATTTCCGGCAGCCATTTTCATTTTACCGCGCGGGCATGCATAGCTGTAATCGGTAAATTCAAAATCTAATTGGGAACCTTTATAATGATGTGGTATAAATCCTTGCAATACATCATTATCTTCTTTGTTCATTAAGTTTTCTGTGGTAATTGTCCATGTAGATCTAATTTTACCGGTAGTTTCGTTGTAGCTCCAACTAACTTCTGTTTTACGAGGAATCACATAAGCATATTTGCTGTAAGCAGACAAATCAGATTTATCAGGTAATACTGCTATTGATATATATTGTGCATCACCCGAAAAATTTACTTCAACATAATCACCCTTGGTTTCAAAAATGGTTCCTTCCGGTGCATATACTCCATAAGTGTCATCATCTAACTGTATTACTATTGATGTAGCTGTATATGGTAAGCTTAGTACATTAGAATTTGAGTCATAATATTTTATATTATTGAAATTTGCAGGACGTAATTGTAATTTTAAATTGCTTGATTCGACCCATGTAAATGGCATACCATGTGCAATGGTAGCTTTCATTTCGGCATCACCATCACGCATTACGAAATCAAA
Organism: Bacteroidetes bacterium ADurb.Bin302; assembly: GCA_002069025.1. The sequence continues at coordinate 42,481 of MWBK01000131.1, forward strand.
TCCCCAATCATGCCAATTATTTGCCAATGATGACTCCGGCTGAAAGCCTTTTGCTCTTACTTCCAATTGCGTTTTAAGAGCTAATTCTGTTCCTTCAGCATTCCATTCTCTAGGATATGCCACATAAATACCATAATCTTCAGAATTTACAACTTGAGGATATACCCACATATTTCCTGAATACTGGGAAACAAGTAAGTCTGTCCACCAATCATTACTTGGAATTGGTTTATTTTCATTTTCGTCTGTTATATATAGGGTACGTTGTTCCATCTTTCGGCTCTGATCACCTGAATGTTCATCAGTTTTACATTTATATAATGGAGTATAAGCGGCATAACTACCTTTTCCTACCTGTATTGGCGATTGCGAACAAAGGTCTGTTACTGACAAGAAGAATAATAGAATTGGACACAGCAATTTTTTCATTGTTATCTAATTTTAATTGCTACAAAGTTATGTGATGTGCATAAGCAATGCTTCGACTATACTCTATAAAAATTACTACACCAATACGCAAGAATGCAAAAAAAATACGAAAGCAATACTACTTTGTTTTAAATGACAGGATATGAATGCTCACAGCTATTGCAATTGCAAAAAGTAAAATTTTCAACCATAATTCGTCTACTATACAAATAGCCGAATAGCTGATAGTGATCCACAATAGCGATATTGAAACGATTTTGGCATGAAGTGGAATTGCCTTATCCTCACGAAACCTTTTAATATATGGACCAAAATATTTGTTGTCCATAAGTTTTTGATATAATTTAGGTGAGCTACGAAAATATAGCCATGCAGTTAATAGAAGAAAAGGTGTTGTGGGTAAAACAGGTAAAATGATGCCGATTATGCCTAAGCATAATGAAATTGTTCCGCAAAACACATAAACATATTTCTTCATCATTATCTCTTTTCTTATTTTTCTACAAAAATATTCAGCAAAGATATGAAATATTGAAACACCACATCAACTATAGAACTTATAGAATTGAGCATCGCCTTAAATATTTATTTTTTCATGGTTTTATTATTACATCTTTAACAACATATATTTAACTTTGCACTAAATTACAGAGATATGAAATATGCAATTGTAGGGACAGGTGCCATTGGAGGATTTTATGGAGGAGAGCTGGCTCGAATAGGTAAAGATGTCCATTTTTTATTACGGAGTGATTACGAGTTTGTAAAACAAAATGGTTTAAAAGTACATTCGGTAAATGGAGATTTTTGTATAAATCCCATAAATGCATATAATGATGCAAAACAGATGCCCCAATGCGACATCATATTAGTTTGCATGAAAACTACTCAGAATCATCTTCTACCTGAATTGCTATATCCTTTAGTAAAACCAAGCACATGTATTGTTCTAGTACAAAATGGCTTAAATATTGAAAAAAAATTAGCCTCATCATATCCCGATATCGATATAGCAGCCGGTATGGCATTTGTATGCTGCAATAAAATAAAAATCGGTGAAATTATGCATCTTGACTACGGTAAACTCACAGTATCTCCATATCAAGGAAAATGTTCATATTTAAAAACATTGTGCAATGACTTGACCGAAGCAGGTATTGATAATTATCTGTGGGAGGAATATGTGACCGCTCGATGGCGCAAACTTGTATGGAATATACCATATAATGGACTTACAGTAGTACTTAACACTACCACCGAATTACTTATGAAAAACAAAGCAAGTAGACAACTTGTTAAGGAATTAATGGAAGAAGTTAGAGCCGGAGGCTTGGCTTGTGGAGCTGATATCCCGGATAACTTTATAGATGAGATGCTTAAGTCGACCGATCAAATGAGACCATACGACCCAAGTATGCGTTTAGATTTCTTACGTCATCATCAAATGGAAATAGAAGCAATCTACAGCAATCCAATTGCTGCTGCTCATAATGCGGGAGTAGAAATGCCAAAAATAGCTATGCTCGAAAAACAATTAAAGTTTATTCAAGCAGGCTATTTGCAAAAGGTTTAAATCTATTTCTTGCTTTGTTTTAGCAAGTCACGTATTTCGGTAAGTAATGTTTCTTCTTTTGTAGGAGGAGCCGTAGCTTCGGGAGCTGCAGGTTTTGCAGGAGCTTCCATTCTTTGTTTTGCTTTACTAATTAAGCGAACAAACATAAATATTGTAAATGCTACTATTAAAAAGTCGAATAGTACTTGTAAAAAGTTACCATAGTTAAGAGTTACTGCCGGTGTTACAACACCTACTGTATCTACAACTGCATCTTTCATGTCCCATTTTAAATCTGTAAAATTAACACCACCAACTAACAAACCAATTGGAGGCATAATTACGTCATTTACCAAAGATGTAATAATCTTACCGAATGCACCGCCAATGATAATACCGACAGCCATGTCAATCATATTACCCTTTACTGCAAAATCTTTAAATTCTTTGATTAATTGATTCATAGTTAAAAATTCCAAATTATTAATTTATTCAACCTGCACAAATATATACAACTTAAATTAATTAATACGAATTTTTATATGTTTTTTTGAAAACCGAATTTAATAGTTGTCTACATTATTGCAAATTCAATTATAACACACAATAAACACTATATTTGCACTTTCAATATAAACAAAATAAATACAGATTTTATTAAGCCGCCAAATCACACCAATTTCTAGGCAAAACAAACTATTTCAACGCTATAAGAGGACGCAACATGAATCCTATCGAAATAGACGTAGTGGTTGCACATGTAGATGTAGATGTAGATTCCATGCAACCTGTATTTTTTAACGATGAAATAGCACTACAAACAACAGTTGAGAAAATAGAAAATAAAAGTTTTACGCTCTGCCAGCGCATAATTGATCTGAAAAACAACGTATAAAAATGCGTATGCCGTACAGTTATGGCTGGCTTTGATTTTAAAAACAACTGTACAAAAACAATTTCCGAACAGTGGAGAAAAGACATTGAAGAATACAAAAACAATTAAAAAAGTAAGAACTTGCTTTTTAATTGTTGACTTGCTTTTTATGCAACAAAAAAATGCGTTACTACTTAGTAACGCATTTTTTATAAGTAGAAAGAGATTAATTAGTCCTTAAATTTAGCGCAAATAAACTCGCGGTTTAGACGAGCAATATTTGTTAATGATATGCTTTTGGGGCATTCAGCAGCACATGCACCTGTATTGGTACAATTACCAAAACCAAGCTCATCCATTTTTGCAACCATTGCTTTTGCACGTCTAGAAGCCTCTACGCGTCCTTGTGGCAATAAAGCCAATTGACTAACCTTAGCTGCTACAAACAACATTGCAGAACCATTCTTACATGCTGCAGCACATGCTCCACAACCTATACAAGAAGCTGAATCCATTGCCTCGTCAGCATTAACTTTAGAAATTGGAATTGAATTTGCATCAGGTACACCACCTGTATTAACAGATATAAAACCTCCTGCTTGAATTATTTTATCATAAGCACGACGATCTACCATTAAGTCTTTAATTACAGGAAATGCATTTGAACGCCATGGCTCAACAGTAATAGTATCACCGTCTTTAAACTTACGCATATGCAATTGGCATGTTGTAACAGCACTGTCTGGACCATGAGGATGTCCGTTAATGTACAAAGAGCACATACCGCAGATACCTTCGCGGCAATCGTGATCAAATACAACCGGTTCTTTACGCTCGCTTATTAATTGTTCGTTAAGAACATCCAACATTTCTAGAAATGAACTGTCTACCGAAACATCCTTTAATTTATAGGTCTCAAAACCGCCTTTTGCTTTAGGACCTGCTTGACGCCATACTTTAAGCGTTATATTTATAGATTTGTCCATGTTATTATGATTTATAATTTCTTGTTTGTCTTTTTACAAATTCATATTCCAATTTTTCTTTCAGCATTACAGGCTCTTTACCTTCACCTGCATACTTCCAGCAAGAAGCAAATGAGAATTTGTCATCTTGACGAAGAGCTTCGCCTTCAGGAGTTTGATATTCTTCGCGGAAATGTCCACCACATGATTCTTCACGCATTAAAGCATCACGAGCCATCAAATCACCTATTTCTATAAAGTCAGCCAATCTAATAGCTTTTTCTAACTCACTATTTAAATCTTCAGCCTTACCTGGGATAAATACATTACTCCAGAATTCTTTACGTAATGCCTGAATTTTATCAATAGCTTGTTGTAAACCTTCTTTTGTACGTCCCATACCAACAAAGTCCCACATGATAAGACCTAATTCGCGGTGAATACTATCAACAGAACGTTTACCTTGTATTGACATCAATTTTTTAATCTTATCGTCAACAGCTTTTTCTGCCTCAACAAATTCAGGAAGATTGGTACTCATACGAGGTACCGTAATTTGATCAGCCAAATAATTTTGAATTGTGTAAGGAAGAACAAAGTAACCATCAGCCAAACCTTGCATCAAAGCAGATGCACCTAAACGGTTTGCACCATGATCAGAGAAGTTTGCTTCACCTATACAGAACAAGCCTTTAACAGAAGTTTGTAATTCGTAGTCAACCCATATACCACCCATTGTATAGTGAATCGCCGGGAATATCATCATAGGATTTTCGTATGGATTTTCGTCGACAATTTTATCATACATTTGGAATAAGTTGCCATATTTAGCAGCTACAACGTCTTTACCTAAACGTTTAATTGCATCTGAAAAATCAAGAAATACAGCCAAGCCTGTTGAATTAACACCGAAGCCGGCATCACAACGTTCTTTAGCTGCACGTGATGCAACATCACGAGGAACCAAATTACCAAATGCAGGATATCTACGTTCCAAGTAATAATCACGATCTTCCTCAGGAATATCACGACCTTTCATCTTACCTGCTTGCAATGCTTTAGCATCTTCCAATTTCTTTGGAACCCATATACGTCCGTCGTTACGCAACGATTCAGACATCAAAGTTAATTTAGATTGGAATGCACCATGAACAGGAATACATGTGGGGTGAATTTGTGCGTAGCAAGGATTTGCAAAATATGCACCTTTACGATACATCTGCATTGCAGCTGATCCGTTTGATGCCATTGCATTTGTTGACAAGAAGAATGCATTTCCGTAACCTCCTGATCCAACAACTACTGCATGAGCAAAAAATCTTTCGATACGACCTGAAACCAAGTTTCTTGCGATGATACCGCGAGCACGTCCGTCTATTACAACAACGTCAAGCATCTCGTAACGAGAATACATTTTAACTGTACCCTTGCCTATTTGACGACTTAATGCAGAATAAGCACCTAACAACAGTTGTTGTCCCGTTTGTCCTTTAGCATAAAAAGTACGCGATACTTGAGCACCGCCAAAAGAACGGTTATCAAGCAAACCGCCGTATTCGCGAGCAAAAGGAACACCTTGAGCAACACATTGGTCAATGATATTATTCGAAACCTCAGCCAAACGATAAACGTTAGCTTCACGAGCACGATAGTCACCACCTTTTATTGTATCATAAAACAAACGATAAACAGAGTCACCATCGTTTTGATAATTCTTTGCGGCATTAATACCACCTTGAGCGGCAATTGAATGGGCGCGTCTTGGAGAATCTTGAATACAGAAGTTTAAAACATTGAAGCCCATTTCTGCTAAAGATGCAGCAGCAGAAGCTCCGGCTAAACCCGTACCTACAACTATTATATCCAAACGACGTTTATTCGAAGGATTTACTAATTTTTGATGTGCTTTATAATTACTCCATTTTTCAGCCAAAGGACCTTCAGGAATCTTTGTCTCAACTTCATTTTCTGAATTGACAGCAGATTTTACAGCCTCTTTAACTTTAACAGCAGCTTCTTTTACAGCATCAACCACTTCGGTTAAATTTTGCATATTATCTTTCTTAGCCATATATAGTTAATTTAATTATCAGTAATTATGCGATTAAACTACTCACGCAAAAAAAACACAACCACAAATGCAAACATTAATACAATAAGGGTTGCAACTGCATTACCAATGCATTTGATGCGAGGTAACCAAATATTGCTGCTTAATCCTAATGATTGCAATGCGCTCCAAATGCCATGAGTTAAATGGAACCAAATAGCTGTCAACCATATTAAATACAAAACACAGTATACAGGGTTTGAAAACAATTCTTTTACATAAGCAGCTCCATCTGTAGGACTAAATGGTCCTGTTTCGATTCCTGTTATTTCTACAAATTGCATTTTAAACCAAAAGTTATACAAATGCAAAAGCAAAAATCCTATTACAATAAAACCTAATACTAACATATTTTTTGACGCCCAATCTACACCTTCTTGACGTTCAACTACTGCATAGCGTTGTGTTCCGCGAGCACGGTAATTTTGTATAGACAAAATAAACGCATATACAAAATGTACTAATAACAAGAATGCTAATCCAAGAGTACCTATTAGTGCATACCAATTAGCTCCTAAAAAAGCGCAGATTGCATTGTAACCTTCAGGCGAAAACACCACTACAACATTCATTGTTGCATGGAAAAGTAGGAACAACACTAATGAAGCACCCGTGATACTCATCACGAATTTCCTTCCCACAGAAGAATCAAATAACCACATACTTTTTCTGATTTTTAAATTATTAAATAATAGAATGGTAAATATCTTAAAAAGATGCGACAAAGTTAATAAAACTTTTGTTTTTATACAAAGAAAATACTACTTTAGCCATCGCTTTTATTAACAAACACAAAATTATTATGAATCAATTAAAAGGTACACAGACAGAGAAAAATCTTGCCATTGCTTTTGCAGGAGAAAGTCAGGCTCGTAATCGTTATACTTTTTTTGCCAGCGTAGCTAAAAAAGAAGGTTTTGAACAAATATCCGCTAATTTTCTAGAAACTGCTGAACAAGAAAAAGAGCATGCAAAAAAGTTCTTTAAATACTTAGAAGGAGGTATGGTAGAAATAACAGCATCCTACCCTGCAGGAGTTATCGGGAAAACAATAGACAATCTTATGGCAGCTGCCAACGGCGAAAGAGAAGAATGGAGTAAAGATTATCCTCATTTTGCTGATATAGCCGAACAAGAAGGTTTTCCTAAAATTGCCGAAACGTTTAGAAAAATTGCAACTGTAGAACAGATGCATGAAGAACGCTATAAAAATTTTATTAAAAACATTCAAGAGAACAAGGTTTTTGAAAAGGATGAAGAAGTTATTTGGCAATGTCGCAATTGCGGATATCTCCACAAAGGTAAAAAGGCTCCTGAATTATGCCCCGCTTGCGAGCATCCACAAGCTTATTTTGAAATTAAAAAAGAAAATTACTAAAACTTTTTATAGCAGTAAACAAAAAAAGGAATGTCAATCGACATTCTTTTTTTTGTAAATAAGTACAGCATTTGCAAAAAAAATGTATATTTGCAGCTGATTGAACATTTTTAAGCAATGGATTGAACATTTTCGTTCAAAGTATTGAACATTTTTTAAATATCAGTTTAAATTTTGACAATATGGAATATAGGCGATCACAATTTAAAGAAATAATTAAGAGAATAAACGAAACTCGCAGTAAAATGCAGGTTATTGTTGGGCCACGTCAAATTGGGAAATCCACCTTGATAGCTCAAGTACTTGAAGAATGTCCAATTCCTTTCGATAGTTATTCTGCAGATGATATTGTAGGTGTATCTGCAGATTGGCTTTCACAAATATGGGAAACACAACGACTAAAAATATCGGCAAACGCAGAAAGCAAAAGACTATTGGTAATTGACGAAGTTCAAAAAATAAATAATTGGAGCGAAACGGTAAAGGCTGAATGGGATCGAGATAATAGAGAAAAACTCAACCTTATAGTGATATTGCTCGGTTCATCAAGAATGCTTATTGAAAAAGGTTTAACAGAATCACTTGCAGGAAGATTTGAGCTTATTCGCTTATCTCATTGGTCATATTCAGAAATGAAAGACTGTTTTGGTTGGTCTTTGCAACAATACATATATTTTGGTGGTTATCCGGGTGCCGCTCAATACATTAACGACGAGAACAGATGGAGAAATTATGTAAAAGATTCACTAATTGAGACATCTATTTCAAAAGATGTTTTAATGGAGGGTAAAATAATGAAGCCACAACTATTACGCCAGCTATTTGAAATTGGGAGCAGTTATAGCGGAGAATTGTTGTCATTAACAAAAATAGCAGCACAATTACAAGATGCGGGAAACGTGACAACATTAGCAGGATATCTTCATTTACTTGACGAATGTGGATTGCTATGCGGATTACAAAAATATGCCGACGATTTTGCTAGACGATACAATTCTGTTCCAAAATTTCAGGTACATAACAGTGCATTAAGAAATGTTTACGAAAATGATGCATTTTCTGAAGCAATTATTAATCCAAAAACATGGGGAAGATGTGTTGAATCTGCTATTGGAGCGTATTTAGTCAGCCAATCTAAAATTAAAGACTATAAATTATACTATTGGAGGGACAGCTCAGATGAAGTTGATTATATACTCGTTCAACGTAACAAAATAATTGCTATTGAAGTTAAAAGTGGCAGAAGGACCTCTAATAAGGGCCTATCAAAATTTATCAATTTATATCATCCGCACAAAGCCTTTGTTGTAGGTTCAGGAGGCTTTTCGTTAGAAGAGTTTTTTACTTTAGATCTAAGCATCTTGTTTAAATAATATGATATTTTAAAAATCCAATTGAACATAGCCCTTTACCTTATCTTAAATTCAATTTGTTATGCTTTTTGCGTTTCGCACTTCTTATTTGAATTTTCATTAGCCTTTCATATCACACATTTTTGCTCTATATCAAGCTTTTTTTGTAAATTTGCCGATTTAAAAATGATATGGAACGATTCAAACAGTTTCTGCATAATAACGCATTATTCTTGTATCCATTTATAATCCTGTGGATTATAATGTTATGTTTTGCATTGATGCATTCAAAAACTGAAACTCACTACTTACTAAACACATGGCATGGTTCGTTTGGTGATGTGTTTTTTCAATACGTAACTTATTTAGGTAGCGGATTACCCACATACATCGGAATAGCTGTGTTGCTATTTAGCGTACGTAAGGGTGTTTTTATACTATCATCACAACTACTTAGTTTTTTAATTACACATGGAATTAAAGAATGGCTCAACATTCCACGTCCAAGTACCTTATTCAACGAATTAGGAATAACACTGCCGCAAACA
>MWBK01000132.1 GCA_002069025.1 Bacteroidetes bacterium ADurb.Bin302
TGTAGTTGAGATTTTTGTTTTTTGGCGTTTGAGTTTGTAGGTTCCGTTTGGTGATATGGAACCTAAAAGTTCGGTGGTTTTTATTGGTTTTTTGCGTTCTTTATCCCATCGGCATTGGGTATGGTAGACGTAGTAGTGTTCTTTTATTTCTCTTAGTTCTATGTGGCTTTGTTGGGTTTTTAGTTTCTGGAAGGTGTCGAGTATGGGTTTAGGCGGCTGCTTCATATAGCGTAACTTATAGCGTAACTATCTTTTAAGATTTGTGTTCTTAGACAAAAACAACCGCTAAAATAGCTCAGAAAGACAATCCTATGGCGTAAAATGGAGAGTTACGGTTTTAATGTATTATTCGTACTTGAAGAAATAATTATTCCTTTATTGTTGTCAGTAACAATGTTATTGACTATTGTGCAATTGTCTGCACCTGAAAGTATGATGCCTGCGCTTGTAAATAAATCTGGATTTGATTTATAAATTTCGTCTATTTGGTTAGCAATGTTCTCAAGTAATGTTGTATTAAGAGTTGATATGTCTAAAGTAGTTTGTGAGTAATATAAATCATAATATTGGAGAATTATGCTCAAGAGTGCAGTAGTATCAGTAATGTTTTGTCCTCCCTCCAGAGCGTTTCCATTTTTTATAGTAAAGTTAGTTATGTTTGCTCCAGAAGCTAAAATTCTTAAGACTGATCCAATATTATTGCCGTCTAGTATGGTTGTCTCTTTTTCTTCACCTATAAGATTAACAGCTTTGTCTATGATTATATTCTCTTTATAGGTTCCAGATTTTACATAAATGGTATCTCCATTTAATGTGGCTCCGTTGATTATTGCTTGCTGGATGCTGTGGTAACCTAAGGTGTTATTGAGGTTTAAAACAGGATACTCTTCACTTGTAGCGCCACTTGTCCATGGTATTATATTAGAATACTTGCTTTCAATTGTTTTTTGGAATTCAGGGTCACTGTATACAATATCTAAATTGCTTCCATACTCGTTCAAAAGCTTATTTGTATCTTCCCAAATCTTCTGGGTCCAATTATCTGCTTTATATATTCCCCATATTTTATCGTCTATATTACGAAATCCAAATCCATATCCTTGGGGTAAGACTAGTGCTGTAGTTGCTTTCAAACAATTGTGCTTGTCAGGGTTTTGTTGTACGTATTCCCAGAAGCTTTTTAGAGCATCAAAATGTTCGTCAGTTAATATTCCATATTCATGTGGATTAGGTTGGTTATCCCCCGCATAATTGAATACTATTGCATATTTTGCACCATTATCGTATGCTAGCTGTAAGTCATTGTGGAGTGCAGTGCTATTTTCCATTATTGCTGCACCTTCAGGAGTGCGATCCTCCCAACAGATTATGGCGCCCCATTCTTTAGATTGCGCTGTAGCTGCACCTCTGCAAAGTGAAATTGCCATCTGTCTATCGTGGCCCCAGCCAAATTCAGCAAAAACTGTATCGAATCCTGCTTTATAGTCAAACCAGTAAAGGCCATAATCTGCAGTCATCACTTCAGTACCTGATTTTTTTGCACAATACAAATAATCACTCATTCTACCGTTGACGTTATTTACAAAATTTTCTGAAGCAATTTTATATTCTATCTGGCCTGTTGAGGTCTGAGTATTGCTATACCTAGAATAACTAATGCTTACTGCTCCATTAGCTGCATCCAATACTTCTCCTCCAGGTTCATCATAGATATATGCGCCAAGAAAGTAATCCCCGTATGTGTCTTTTGCCTTCATAGCCCATAAATAGCCATGGTATGAGCTGCTTCCACCACTATTGGAATAAATCGGATCTGAGGCTGGAAAATAGATTATGATATGCAGACCAGCGTTGTATGCATAGTCACATGTTTCATTAAGAAGCACTTCATTTCTGGTAATATTTGGAGAAGAAATTACGAGAAGGTTGGTGTAATTTTTAACTTTATCTACCAGCGCTTTACAGTCTGTGGAATTACCATATCCAAATTGTACACCTACATAGAATGGTGAAGCTTCAGCTTTTCCGCTTGGAACAAAATTAAACATTACAAAAACCGAACCTACAATAATGCAAACTAATATTACTGATAAGAGTGCAACTCCAAGTTTCAATATTTTCGCTCTCAACACATAGTTGCCCTTTTGCTTTAAAAATTTTTTTAAAATACCCTTAAAATTTAACTAAGTAAACCAAAAGAGCAACCACGATAATTTACTTACAGTTTATAAAAAACTACTTACCTATCAGTTCTTTTTGATAGCATAGCTCAAATAATTATTAGTTCCCATTTTGTATCGAATTATTTGTATCCTCATCTTGGGTTTTACCTTTTAATGTCCATCTTTGCATATCCCTTTTCGTGTATTTATCTAAAATTGCCTTGAATGCCTCGCTCAAATCTATATGATAATAGTTTGCAATACATACTATGCTAAAGATCAAATCTGCAAGTTCCATACCAATATCAGTATCATCTGGCATGCGTTTTTTCTTAAATCCCTCAAGGTCATTAATCTCTCTAGCTAATTCACCGGTTTCTTCAACAACAGCAGCTAGCATTGACAACGGAGGCCAATACCCCTCTTCAAACTGAGAAATCCATTTATCAACTACTTTCTGAACTTCATTTAAAGTCAAATTATCCAATTTCGATCATCTCTGAAGTAAATCATTCATACTTTTATCAATACCTATAAAATATCTATACCACTTAAAATCAAATCTAAGTATAACTGGTAAGCATGAATAATAATCGTCAATCAAAGATTTTTATACATCACGACACGTTTTTCAGTGGGAACTCCGCGAGCAGTTTCTTCCTTTAAAATTTGTTTAACTTCCTCTGAAAATTTCTCAGGATTAAGTACCTTAAATCCCTGTTTAGCATAAAATGGCGCATTCCATGGAATGTGTCTAAATGTAGTGAGTATGATCGTTTTAAGGCCATTTATACATGCCCAATTATCAACAACATCTAATAGTGCAGATCCAAGTCCTTTACATCCATATTCCGGTAGTACATCAAGTTCATCTAGATGCGCAAATTTGCCTACTGTTGAGACAAGAGCAAAACCGACTGGACAATCATTCTTTATAGTAACAACCCAACATCGCTGATTACAGATACCTGTAAGTAAAAGTTCTTTCGGAGTTAAAACTTCTACCAGATTTTTTAGTCCATACGGTTTAAAACGTTCACCTGCTAGTAGCTCTATTTCTAAAATTCGCGGTAAATCCTCTTCCAAAGCCAACTGAATCAAAAACCCGTTAGGTAACATTGATTCTCCTTCTATGAAGTACAATATTCTTGTTAACTAATTAATTGAGTTGAGAAATATTTGTAATTACACATAACGCATTATCATCATTATAGTAACCTATATTAATAGATTGAATTGTGCTTTTTTAAAAGCAGTTAAGAAGTACTACGCAATTTTGGTGTGGTTAGGTTTAAACGTGTGAGTTATTTTTAGATAGTGTGGAAGGAGGATTATTTTGAAGAAAACCAAAGTGCTCTGCACTATAGGTACTGCTAATCTACAGAAAGATTTACTGCAACAATTATATGATGCTGGTATGAACGGTGTACGGATAAACACCGCCTATGGCGAAATCGATCAATATAAACTTGTAATTGATAATGTGCGATCAATAGCAGACATTCCAATACTCATGGACATAAAAGGTCCAGAGGTTCGGATTAGAACAACTCAAACTAAAAAAGTTAGTAAAGGCGAAACTTTGCATGTTGGTTTTCATAATGAAGAAGTTTGCTTTAACCATAACTTTTACGAAAGAGTAAGTTCTGGTGATGTAATTAACATTGATAATGGCAAAATCCAT
>MWBK01000133.1 GCA_002069025.1 Bacteroidetes bacterium ADurb.Bin302
GTTGAACTAATTGCTACACCTGCCGCTAATTATCATTTCGTATCTTGGAGTGATGGTAATACAGAAAGCACAAGAACGATCACAGTATCAAGTGCTGTTAACCTAGTAGCGAGCTTTGCAATAGATACATATTCAGTATCAGTTACATCAGGTACCGGTGGTAGTGTAAATAGTGTAAGTGGTACATATGACTATGATACAGAAATTGAACTAATTGCTACACCTGCCGCTAATTATCATTTCGTATCTTGGAGTGATGGTAATATAGAAAGCACAAGAACGATCACAGTATCAAGTGCTGTTAACCTAGTAGCGAGCTTTGCAATAGATACTTACACAGTATCAATATCATCAGGTTCTGGTGGAACAGTTAATACTGCAATTAATGGTACATATAACTATGGTTCAAGTGTAGAGCTAATAGCTACACCTTCTGCTAATTATCATTTTGTATCTTGGAATGATGGAGATATAAACGCAGTACGTCAAATAGTATTGGTTTCTGATATAACAATGACAGCAGAATTTGATATTAATAAACATACTGTTACATTAGCTTCAAATGGTAATGGTAGTGTTGAAGGAGACGGTGATTTTGATTATGATTCGGAAATTACAATAAAGGCAATTCCTGATTACGGATATACGTTTGATGAATGGAATGATGGTAACACCGAGGCAGAACGTGTAATAATAGTAAAAGAAAACGTAACTTATACTGCATCCTTTAAGAAAACGGTATCAATAGAAGATGCAACAAAAGAAGAACCGCATGTTTTTGCTAAAGGACGTACTATTTACATAATTGCACCAAATGCTAATTCAATAATAGTTTACGACAAAATAGGAAAAATACGAGGAACAAATGTTGCAAGTGTTACGGTTCCATATGCCGGTGTATATTTTGTTAAGATAGATAGTAAGACTTATAAATTAACTGTTTATTAGAACCGGACTATTGATTGTGCATTATAAAGTTCTTATGTAATTAAATGTCAGCCTCTATGGAAATGTTTTTTGATGTTTCTTTTGCATATTAACGAAAAATTTTTTATATCTTTGCAGAGGGTATTGGCAATAGCCGTACCCTCTGTTTTTATTTAATAAATTATATTTGAATGGATGTTGTAAAGGTTTTATATGTAACGCAGGAGATTTTTCCGTACTTGCCGGCATCGGAAGTATCAACAATTAGTAGAGAGTTACCGCAAGCCATCCAGGAGCAGGGTCGCGAAATACGTACATTTATGCCCAAATATGGTTGTATAAACGAACGAAGAAACCAATTGCATGAAGTAATACGTTTATCGGGTATGAATCTTATTATTGATGAAACTGATCACCAATTAATAATCAAGGTCGCATCAATTCAATCGGCAAGAATGCAAGTTTACTTTATAGATAACGATGATTATTTCCGCCGTAAATTCGTTGTAAAAGACGAAAATGGCAATGAATTTGAAGATAATGATGATAGAGCAATATTCTTTGCTCGTGGCGTTTTAGAAACTGTTAAGAAACTACGTTGGTCTCCTGATATTATACATTGTCATGGATGGATGTCAGCAATAGTTCCTGTATATGTTAAAAAGGCTTATAATGAAGATCCCTTCTTCGCAAATTCTAAGATTGTTTATTCAGTATACGATGATGAATATAAAAATCCATTTGGTAGTCGCTTGGCAGATAAAATGAAGATGGAAGGCATCTTAAAAGATGATTTGAAATCGGTTTTGGAGTCTGGCAGTTTTGAAAATCTTACAAAATTAGCTGTTGATTATTCTGATGGAGTTATTCAAGGAAGCAATGTTGTGAATCAAAATGTTGTTGAATATACAAAAAAATCACAAAAAATGTTCCTTCCATATCAGAGTCCTGAAAAATACGTACTTTCGTGCAATGAATTTTACGACCAAGTTTTAGGTCGTTGATTATCTATGAAGCCTATTAAGTTTGTATTTATTTTACTTTTTTCTATCATTTTGGCAGCTTGCCAAGATGTAAGTGATATAGGTGTTGTGATTCGTCCAAATACGGATTCCCTTGCTGTTATCAGTGATTCGTTTTATGTCGAAACTTCTACAATTCCGGCAGGTAGTATTTATTCAGAAAGTGATAAATTAGTATTGGGTAATTATACAGACGAGGTGTATGGATCCTTTAAAATCGATTTTTTATCTGAATTCAGATATCTTAGAGATTATGAATTCGAGGATAATTCATCTTCAGATTCATTATATCTTGTTATGTACTACAAAACATTTTTTGGCGATTCTTCGGCAGTACAAGAGGTCTCTGTTTATCAATTAGATAAACAAGCTCTTAATTTCTCAACTAACTACTATTCTGATATACAAGTAGATGAATTTTGCTCTTTTAGTACATTATTAGGTAAAACTACTTATACAGCCTACGATAGAACAATATCTGAAGCTACTCGCAGTGAATCAGGTTATTGCAATACGGTGAAAGTTAAGATGCCTAATGATATGAAAGATAGGCTTATGACTGATAAAGATATACTTAAAAGTCAAGATGCTTTTTTAGAGTTCTTCAAAGGCGTTTATGTGAAGAATACATATGGGAATCAAACTGTTTTGCAAATAGACTCTGTGAATTTAGAGTTGTCTTATAAATATATACCTGATATTTCTAAACCTGATTCGTTAATTTACAAGACTATAATTTTCCCTGCAAATAAAGAAACTTCAGAGGTTATACACATGGATCAAGTTAAGCTACCTGATTTATCAGAAAAACCGGATAGTATAGAATTCTTGACAACTCCGAATGGTGCTTTTATTAAAGTCAAGCTTCCATTAGATAGGATATATAAACGTATTGTTGAAGATCATCCTTCTAATATGCTAAATATTAATCATGCAACTTTAGTAGTTGAAGCAGCGTCAATACCTGATTATACAGGACGATTGGAACCACCTGCAGTTCTTATTTTAATTAGAGAAGCTGACATTGAAGCATTCTTCACGCAGAGTTTGTACCCTGCTCCAAATATATCAACAGTTTTGTCTATTTACGATTATGAGGATGATACCTATAAGTTTGATAATTTCGGAGACTATTTACAAACTATATTGGAATCAGGTCCTTCATCTTTTGCTGAAGTAGGGGATTTTGTCTTGATTCCTATTTCAGGAGCAACAGATATTGCAGGTACAAATGCTACCATAAGACACTTATTTAAACCTCGTGGCGTACGCATTCGAAGTGGTTCAAATACGAAATCGCCAATGCGTCTTACTGTTACTTATTCTGATTTGTAATATAAGTAGTCTTACATCTACTTATGGTATCTGAAGTTGCGTTTCTGTAAGCGTTTATTAAGCCTCCCGTTCCTAATAAGGTTCCACCAAAATATCTAACAACAACAATTATAGTGTTAGTCAGCTTTGCTGCTTCTAATTGTCTTAATATAGGTTTGCCTGCAGTCCCGGAAGGTTCTCCGTCATCAAATCCTCTGTATATTTCTGCATTGTTTCCAATCCTATACGCAAAGCATACATGTCGGGCTTTATGGTGCTCCTTTTTGTATTTATTTATGATTGATTTTGCTTCATCTACAGATTCTATGTGATGTGCAAATCCTAAAAATTTGCTACCTTTTTCCTTGTATATTCCTTCAGATACCTCTGAAATCGTTAAATATTCACTTCCCATTCTGCAAAAATACAACTAATTGTAAAAGAAATGTGTTAAAATGTGCTTGAATAATAATTATGTTTTTTAACTTTGCGCCTTATAAGGTGCAGATCTTTAAAAACTTAAAACATATAATATGAAAGGATTATTCCATTTTTACCGTTTTCTTAAGCTATGTGTGCTTTTAGGTGCCGTGGCTATGGTTTCTGTAGCTGAAGCTCAAAATCTTAAAAACAATGTCATTCCCAAAACAGACGTCAATTACGGCGATTTGATTTGTGGTAGTAATTTTTCTATTGCTGATAATGATGAAACTACAGACAAAACTCATTTTACGATTCCTGAAGTTTATGTGTATATGCCAACTTTGGCTAGTTTAAATTTAAACGGCATCTATTCAGAAGGTTTCTCTAATTGGTCAAATGGTGGATCGACAACTGCACCTAAGTATGCGATTATGAGTAACCCACAATTATTGAATGCATCATATCCTTCAATTACTGACGGCGTTAATCGTTTGATTGTTCATACGCCTCAAAGTCAAACAGAAATTGCTACATTAACATCAGCCGGTCATAGGGCAGGAACCCCGGTATATTTTAGAATGACTGTTAGAGAATTGACCGGTAATTCAGGAACATCTAAAATAGCAGTAAAATTAAATAATTATGGTGTTTATCAAGAAATTAGTGGTGGTCAAACTGTTGAGATCTCTAAATATATTGATAATGCAGCTAATATTGCTTCTGATGAAATCGAATTAATAATAGGCAAGGATAACTATAATGGAGGAGATAATTTTGTATTCGCAATTTCAGATGTAGTTGTAATGGGCGAACTTGGAGGTGCTATTGCATCATCAGTATCACTTGGTGAAGATAATAGATATGGCGTAGACGAAAGAATCTCGGTAAATCTACTGCCTATGTATCAAGGAAAATATATACAATGGCAAATATCTTCTAATGGTACTGATTGGTCAAATATGGATGGATATAATGCAGCCGAATTTGATTATAGTCCCGGATTAGGTGCTACATTTTTCCGTGCATTAGTTAGTGAATCAGCCTTGGATCCCGTACTTGTAACCTCAAATACATTGATGGTTTCACGTTTCTTAGCATGTTCTCCGCAAGGACAATATCACGTTCTTTTTGAAGACAATTTCGGAAAATTGGCAAGTGAGACAGCTCGTGAGTGTCGTCCTTATGAGGTCTCAAATTATACTTGTAAGGGCACCGAAAATACGAATGTAGGAGATGGTGATTATGTAGTTGTGGCTAATCCTCGTTATGCAGGTCAAGATAACAGACCGATTCAAGAAGAAGCCGATTATTGGTTCAGAAATATTTATGATCATACACAAGGTGGAGCTGTTGGTGGAGAATATGGAGGTATGTTGTTGATTAATGGAGGTTCTCAATTATTGGTTTATGCAAAAACATTTACAAACCCATGTAATAATACTCGCGTTAACTTTTCCGCATGGTTTGCAAATGCAGATTGGGAGAGAAATCGTGGCGAATCGCACGATATGGATGTAGTTATTGTCGTACTTGACGAAAATGGAATTGAAATTCCCGGAGCTGAAATTCGCGTAACAGGAACAAAAGCAGAGGGATGGAAACATGGTGTAGTATCATTTGATACAGGTACAAATTCTCAGTTTACAATACAGATTAAGAATTCAGGAACAGGTGGTGGATACGACACTTTAATTGATGATGTTGTTGTTTCTACATGTTCACCTGATGCCTCTTTATTCGCCGTTGATGTTGTAGAAGACCCGGAGAATACCGTTGCCGTAGAATGCGGTGAAGAAGTCACATTGGAAGTTGATAGAACACAAATTGAGCAAATATTCACTTCAGGTGCATATTATTTGTGGTTAACAAAAGATGAAGGTTCTGAATATGCAATTGATGCAGCCAATTCAGGTTTCGATAAATATTCATGTGTTTTTACTGTTAATGGTTTAAGCTACCATAAGGTATTAATTGCTGAAAGTGAATTAAGTGCAACCGATTATTTTAATGGAATTGTAAGTCCTGATATATGTGAGATAGTAGCTGAAACGAATGAAGAAACTTTACTTTGTGATGTAGTATCAATATCATATACACGTTCTTGTAATGTTATATCGTTAACAGCTGAATCAGATGATAATGTAACTTGGCAAAGATCTGTTGATGGTCAAACTTGGGTCGATATGACTGAAACAGATAAAAATATTACTGTTAATATAACAGAAGATTCATATTTTAAAGCTAGCAACGAAGTTAGTAAAGATAGTACTGATATCATACCTGTACAATCAATAAGATTGTATGCTAATGATTTGGTAAATGAAACAATTTCTTTGGGAAATAGTGTTACATTGGAGACAGAAGTAGAAGGAATGACAGTGAGTACATATGAATGGTATAAAAATGATCAACTTCAATCTGCCCAAACGGGAGCTACTTATAATGTAGTTGATTTATATAATAAAGCAATATTTAAAGTTGAAGGAAATGATTGCGTATCTGATGAGTTGACAATCAATGTAGAATGGCCAACAGCATTTATGCCTTATGATAATGGTACAAATAAGGATTTTGCTCGTGGCTTTACAATACAGATACACGACAGATACGGAAATAAAGTTGCGGAAGGTTCTGACGGCTGGGATGGTAAATGTAATGGAAAAATGTCTATGCCGGGTGTATACTATTATGTTGTAACATTACCTGATGGAGATGTTAAAAAAGGCACAATTGAATTGGTTAAGAAAAACAAGTAATAACTTTAATACATAATAAAATGAAAAAAATCATGATGCCATTAGCTTTGTTGGCTTGTTCGTTGTTAGCATTCGGAGCTATCGACACGAAATTCCAAGAAGGCTATGAATTGCAGTCGCTGGAAATAAATACTGCTCAGCGCGAACATAGTATGTCTTTGTTTGAGGGCAATACGATGATGTTCTTAAAAGGAGACTCGGTATACACTGCAGAAATTGATACTGTTGCTACCGGTTTGTCTAAGCTTGTAGGGTCTAAAGAACTTACAAATTTAGGAATAAATGGAACCGTTGCATACGATAAAAACAAAAAGAAAATTTACTTTGCATTGCAAGAATCTGAAAAAGTAGCATGGTTATATGAATCTACAATTTCTGATGGTAAATATACTAGTCCAAAACGTTTAATTATTGAAGGATTGGAAAAAACTCGCGGAAACAATGGATTTATAACAAATGCAGGTTGGAGTTATGCAATTAATCCGAAACTTATCATGACAAATCCAACTATAGCTAAAGACGGCAATCGTATTTATTTTACTAGTGCTGATATAGATGGAGGTAAAGGAGGTTCAGATATTTGGTATATCGAACCTAAAGATGATAATATGTGGAAATATCCTGTTAACGCAGGTGCTGAAATAAATACTGATGCAAATGAGGATTATGCATTCGTAGAGAATGATGAAATTATGTATTTTGCAAGTAACCGCGATACAATAGAATTTAATGTTTTTAAATCACTAGCCAATGGTGATTCGTGGGCTGCTGCTGAAAAAATGGAAAAACCATATAATAGTGAAGTTGCTGACTATAATTTGATTGTTAAAGATGGTACTCCATTCTTGATATCATCTAGAAACACAGGTAATGGCGATGATATTTATGCTTTTGTAAAACTTCCGGAACCGGAACCTGTTGTTGAGCCTGAACCCGAACCCGAACCGGAACCTGTTGTTGAACCGGAGCCTATCGTTATAACTTTCCCTTGGACATTCTTCTTGTTTGATTTTGACAAATCAAATTTGACTGAAAGATTTATACAAGAAATTGACGCAATGGTTGAAGCTATGAAGTTGATGCCAGAAGGAACAACTTATGTTGTAGAAGGACATACAGATCAACGTGGTAGTTTTGAATATAATGATGCATTGTCAGAAAAACGTGCTAACGAGGTAAAAGCAAAATTAGTAGAACGCGGTGTTGATGAGAAGATACTTATAATTAAAGGTTATGGTGAACGTAAACCAATCTTTGAGAATCCTAAGAATGAAGAAGAGTTTTATCAAAACCGTCGTGTAGTAGTTGATACATTTAAACCTGAAAATAAATAAAAGCCATGAAAAAGAACTTTAAATTATTAGTGTTGTTTTTGCTCGTGGGCACAAGTTTGTTTGCTCAGGGCGATTTTAAAATGTCAGAACAAATGTTCTCTCGTATTAACCAAAACCCTTCTGCTGTTGGTAATAATGAGAAAATCCAATTGTTTACTGCAACAAGATTACAGTGGGTAGGTTTGGGTTTGGATCAATCTCCAACTTCAGCTTTGTTAAACGCACATTATTATTTGGATAAAATCAATTCGGGTTTCGGTATAAGTTTTGTTTATGACGAACTTGGTTTGTCTAATCAAACAATCAATGCAAAACTAGTTTATGCATACAATATTGACTTAGCTGAGAATTGGCTTTTGTCATTGGGTTTGTCCGCAGGTGTTATAAATAAACGTTTTGATCCAAATAGACATGTATGGAAAGATCCTACAGATCCAAATCGTCCAACAGAAGTGTTGGCTACTACCGATTTTGATTTAGACTTCGGTTTTGAGTTGTCATACAAATATTTATTGATAGGTGCATCTATAACACACTTACCAAATATTTCAAAAGAAGTTTCAACTACGACAGCACCATCTCATATCAATGCTTATGTTAGAGGTAATATTTATTTACCACATAAATTTAATTTGATTCCTGCTTTCGCATACACCAATATTGGTGCATTGAACGGATTTAAAACAGAAGTGTCAAACGAGCATTTATTAGATTACAGCATAACCGCAATGTACAATAATATGTGTTGGTTTGGATTAGGTTATCGTTCAGGTATAGCCGGTACATATTCAAGCGATGTTATGTCATTTATGATAGGATATGAATGGCATTGGTTACGTATTGGTTATACATACGACTTGAGTGTTGGAAAACTTATGGATTTGTCTTCAAGCACACACGAAATTATGTTGTCATTTATAATACCAACAAAGAAACCGGTTGTTTGGTAGTTTGAATAAATTCTAAAAAATAGAGACTTAGTGTACTAAGCCTCTATTTTTTTTGTATTTTTGTTTCTATTAAAAATACTTGAAATATGAAGAAATTTGCATCTATAGTTTTCGGACTATTATTAGCTACTACAGCTTTTTCTCAAAAATATTATCAGTCGATGTATGAGCCGGCAGATAATGATAAAACAGCGCAAACTGAAATGAAGCAGTCAAAAGAAGTAGATATTCATCCTATAAATCCTGCTCTTGAAAAACAACAAGAATCGCAAGATAAGATATCGGAGTCTACAGATGTTTATACAAAGATTGACGGAAGTAAGGTTACTTCTATATACCATGTTGTAGTTGGTAGCTTCCAAAGTAAAATTAATGCAGAAAATTTGTGTAGCACATTGAAAAATGTTGGTAAAAATTCTTTTGTAGCCCAAAATCAACAAGGAATGTTTAGGGTGTTTTATTATTCTACAAATGCTGAGTCTGAAGTGCGACAAGCACTAACCGAAGCCAGAACACAATATCCGGATGCATGGATGCTAAAACTTAAATAATGAAATGCTCTAAGATATTAATATTTATTTTTCTTATTGTATCGGTTTTTACTTCATGTAAAGACTATACTCGTTTTTATAAGGATGTTTCAAAAGAATCAGTCAATATCAAAATAGAACGTTTTGATATTGATTTGTTGAATAGTGATACAGTTGCATTAAGAGCAAAATACGGGCAGTTTTTTGATCTGTATACATATCGTATCTTAGGTCTAAACAATGGTTCACAATTGTCTATGTTTTTAAATGATACTTCGATTATGCGTTTGTATTCAGATGCAGAAAAAACATATAAAAACGTAGGTGATATAGAAAAAGAACTAACTACTGCTTTCCGTTATTATAAATGTTATTTTCCTGAAAATCAAATTCCTCGTGTGCTTTTTCACGTTTCAGGCTTTAATCAAGCCATAGTAACTACAGATTCTGTTGTATCAGCAAGTATTGATGAGTATTTAGGGTCTGATTATCCTATGTACCAACAAATTGTGTACCAATATGAGTTGCCGTTTATGTCTAAAGATAAATTACCAATAGACATAATGTATGGTTGGCTTTTGGCAGATTATGATGAAGATACTGATAGTGACAGGCTATTGGAGAGAATGTTAAATCAAGGTAAATTAATGTATTTGTTGCAGGTGTTCTTTCCGGAACGTGAGCCTTACGAGTTTTTATCATATACTGAAGAAAAATATGAGTGGTGTGAAAAATACGAAAAGGAAGTGTGGGGCTATATTTTAGATAATAAAGAATTATTTTCATCTGATTGGCGAACAATAACTCGTTATATGCAACCGGCACCATTTACATCAGGCCTTGCATCAGATTCTCCCGGAAGGATTGGAGTGTTTATAGGATGGCGCATTATTAGTTCTTATATGGATAAACAAAAAGATCTAACATTAAAAGATTTAATGTTAGAAAATGATGCTCAAAAAATTCTGCAATTGTCAGCTTATCGTCCATAAAAAAACGGCTTAATATAGTTATTTTTATTACCTTTGCACCTCAAATTTATATAGGATGATTACCATTGAACAATTAAAAGAGATACAAGAACGCGAGCTTGCGTTGAGGGGGTATCTTTGACATCGATGAAAAGCTTATTCAAATAGAAGAGGAAGAACTTAGAACTCAAGTACCCGGCTTTTGGGATAATATTAAAGAAGCCGAAGCTCAAATGAAAAAGGTTAAAGACCTAAAACGTTGGGTAGATGGTTACAATGAGGTTAAAAAAGCGACAGAAGAGCTTCAATTAGCATTTGATTTTTATAAAGAAAGTATTGTTTCTGAAGAAGAGGTAGACTCTGCATATACTCATGTCTTTACTTTACTTGAAAGTATGGAGATGAAAAACATGTTATCTTCTGAAGAAGATCATTTAGGAGCAGTTTTAAAGATTGTATCCGGTGCCGGTGGAACAGAAAGTCAAGATTGGGCATCGATGCTGCTTAGAATGTATCAGAGATATTCTGAGAGAAATGGCTTTAAATGGATAATTAGTAATTATCAAGATGGCGATGAAGCAGGAATTAAAACTGCAACTCTCGAAATTGAAGGCGATATGGCTTATGGCTATTTAAAAAGCGAAAATGGTGTGCATCGTTTAGTTAGAGTATCGCCTTATAATGCTCAAGGTAAGCGTATGACTTCATTTGCATCAGTATTTGTGATTCCATTAGTAGATGATACGATAGAGATTGAAGTTAATCCTGCATTGTTAACATGGGAAACCTTTAGAAGTGGTGGCGCAGGAGGTCAGAATGTCAATAAAGTAGAGTCCGGTGTTAGATTGCGTTATCAGTACAAAGATCCTTATTCTGGTGTTGAAGAAGAAATTCTTATTGAAAACACAGAAACCAGAGATCAACCGAAAAATAAAGAAAATGCTTTACGTTTGTTGAGATCTCAATTATATGATAGAGAATTACAACATCGAATGGCAGAAAAAGCTAAGGTTGAAGCCGGTAAAAAGAAAATAGAGTGGGGATCCCAGATCCGTAGTTACGTGTTTGATGACAGAAGGGTTAAAGACCATCGTACAAATTATCAGACATCTGATGTTCAAGGTGTTATGGATGGTAAAATTGAAGAATTCATCAAGGCATACTTGATGGAATTCGATAGCTGATTAAATTAATATCTGATTATATAGAAAATTTTACAAAAAAATGAATCAAGAATTAAACGACCAGGAGCAATTTAGACGTCAAAGTCTGGAGACACTTAGGAGTATCGGAATTAATCCGTATCCCGCTGCAGAATTTCCTACCAATGCATTTTCTACAGAAGTGAAGGAGAAATTTACAGATGATGGCGAAAAATATGAAGTCGTAATGGCAGGACGTTTGATGAGTCGCCGTATAATGGGCAAGGCATCATTCGCTGAACTTAAAGATTCTAAAGGCCGTATTCAATTATATATTTCGCGTGATGAAATATGTAAGGGGGAAGATAAAGAACTTTATAATACCATATTTAAAAAATTGCTTGATATAGGCGATTTTATAGGAGTAAAAGGATATGTATTTAGAACGCAAACAGGAGAAATTTCTGTTCACGTTTCAGAATTAATTGTATTGTCTAAATCACTTCGTCCGCTTCCAATTGTAAAAGAAAAAGACGGCGTCGTTTATGATGCTTTTTCAGATCCCGAATCTAGATATCGTCAAAGATATGTTGATTTGGTTGTAAATGAAGAAGTTAAAGATATATTTGTAAAACGTACCAAGGTTTACTCTTCAATGCGTGAATACTTTAATAGTAAAGGTTATTTGGAAGTTGAAACTCCAATATTACAATCAATTCCCGGAGGAGCATCAGCCAGACCGTTTATTACTCATCATAATGCCTTAGATATTCCATTATATTTACGAATTGCTGACGAATTGTATTTGAAACGTCTTATCGTAGGTGGTTTTGAAGGAGTATACGAATTCTCCAAAAACTTCCGTAACGAGGGTATGGATCGAACACATAATCCTGAATTTACATGTATGGAAATTTATGTTTCATACAAAGATTATAACTGGATGATGGATTTTACAGAGCGCATGCTTGAGAAGATATGTCACGATGTAAATGGAACTGACGAAGTAAAAGTCGGTGATAGTGTAATTAGTTTTAAGGCTCCTTTTAAACGTATTACCATGATCGATTCAATAAAGGAATTCACAGGCATTGATATTACGGGAATGGATGAGAGTCAACTTCGTGATGTATGTAAGCAATTACATATAGAAATTGACGAAACAATGGGTAAAGGTAAGATTATTGACGAAATATTCGGAGATAAATGCGAGGGCAATTATATACAACCAACATTTATCACAGATTATCCTATTGAAATGTCTCCATTGTGTAAGCGTCATCGTAATAATCCAGAGCTTACAGAAAGATTTGAGTTGATGGTTAACGGGAAAGAATTATGTAATGCATATTCAGAATTAAATGATCCTATTGATCAATTAGGTAGATTCCAAGATCAATTAAGATTAAGTGAAAAAGGAGACGATGAAGCAATGTTTATTGACATGGACTTTGTTCGTGCTTTGGAGTATGGTATGCCTCCAACTTCAGGAATGGGTATTGGTATAGATAGATTAGTTATGCTTATGACCGGTCAAACAACTATTCAAGAGGTACTACTTTTCCCACAAATGAAACCGGAAAAGAAACAATCGTCAAATTTAGAAGAGGAGAAATAGACTATGGAAGAAAAATTTACGAATAAAGATCGTAAAGTTTGTATTATGGGTGGTGGTAGCTGGGCTACTGCAATTGCTAAAATAGCGATGACAAATGGTCGTCATATTAATTGGTATATGCGTCGTCAGGAACAAATCGATCAGTTTAAAGCTTCCGGATTTAATCCATCATATTTGAGTAGTGTTCGGTTTGATGTAAAGAAAATCAAGTTTTATTCAAATATAAATTTAGCTATAAGATATTCTGATATATTGATATTCGCTACGCCATCACCATTTCTAAAACAACATTTAGTAAAACTGACCAAGTCATTGTCTGACAAAATAATAATATCAGCTATTAAAGGTATTGTGCCGGATGAAAATATGATAGTTTCTGATTATTTTCAGAAATATCATGATGTAAAGGAAGAAAATATTGCTGTTATTGCCGGTCCTTGCCACGCTGAAGAAGTTGCTCTTGAAAGATTGTCATATCTTACAGTTGCAAGTAAAAATCTGAAATTAGCAGAAATGTTTGCTACACGAATTGCGAACAGTTACTTAAAGACATCTACCACTACTGATGTTCGTGGTATTGAATATGCATCAGTTTTGAAAAATGTATATGCTATTGCATCAGGTATTTGCCACGGATTAAAATATGGTGATAATTTTCAAGCTATTTTAGTTTCAAATAGTATTCGCGAGATGGGTCGTTTCGTTGATGCTATTTCGAAAGATGATGAACGTAATATTCAAGACGCTGCATATCTTGGCGACTTATTAGTAACTTCATATTCTAAATTCAGCCGTAATAGGACTTTTGGTTCTATGATTGGAAAAGGTTATTCTGTACGTTCATCTCAACTCGAAATGGAGATGATTGCAGAAGGATATTTTGGTACTAAGTGTATTAAGGAAATTAATGAAGAATATAAGGTTGATATGCCTATATTGGATGCTTGTTACAATATTTTGTACGAAAGAATTGCTCCAAACATAGAAATCAAAGTATTAACAGAAAAAATAAGATAAACTATAATTACTTACAAAAATGGAAGATATTAAATTATCAATTGACAGTTGTCTTAAATTTATATCAAAAGACAGCGTAGCAAGTTACGAAGCTCAGGTTAAAGCATGTTCAGAAACATTGCATAACGGAACCGGTAAGGGAAATGACTTTTTAGGTTGGCTTAATTTGCCTTCTTCTGTAACTGCTGATTTTTTAGCAGATATTAAGGCAACAGCAGCATATTTGCGTGCAAATTGTGATGTTGTAGTTGTAGCAGGTATCGGTGGCAGTTATTTAGGAGCAAAGGCTGTAATTGATTCTTTATCAAATAGTTTTGAATGGTTACAAAATAAGAAACCTATTATTGTATATGCCGGTAATAATATCGGTGAAGATTACCTTGCTGAATTAACCGAGTTTTTGTCTGATAAAAAGTTCGGTATTATTAATATCTCTAAATCAGGAACAACAACCGAAACTGCTTTAGCTTTCCGTTTACTTAAAACTCAATTGGAAAAACAAATGGGTAAAGCAGAGGCAAAAAAACGTATAGTTGCAATAACAGATAAAGCTAAAGGTGCATTACGTACTTTATCAACGAAAGAAGGTTACAAAACATATGTTATTCCTGATAATGTTGGTGGTCGTTTTTCTGTATTAACACCGGTTGGTTTGTTGCCTATTGCCGTTGCAGGATTAGATGTTGACAGCTTGATTGCAGGAGCTCAACGTATGGAAAAAGTTTGTGGATTGAATACTCCATTTGCAGAAAACCCTGCAGCTGTATATGCGGCTACTCGCAACGAGTTATATAGAAATGGCAAAAAAATTGAAATTTTAGTAAACTTCCAACCTAAACTTCATTATTTCGCTGAATGGTGGAAACAGTTATATGGTGAAAGTGAAGGAAAAGATAACAAAGGTATTTTTAATGCTGCTGTTGATTTTACAACAGATTTACACTCAATGGGACAATGGATTCAAGAGGGCGAACGTAGCATCTTCGAAACCGTTTTGTCTATTAAAAAGCCAAATAAAACAATGATGGTTCCTTCTGATGAAGATAATCTTGACGGATTAAATTTCTTGGCAGGTAAACATGTTGATGAAGTTAATAAAATGGCTGAATTAGGTACAATGTTAGCACACGTTGATGGCGGTGTTCCTAATCTTAAAGTAGAAATACCTGAATTGAACGCATATTATATTGGTCAATTAATATACTTCTTTGAAAAAGCTTGTGGAATTAGTGGATATCTATTAGAGGTTAATCCATTTAATCAACCGGGAGTAGAGGCATATAAGAAAAATATGTTCGCATTATTAAACAAACCGGGTTATGAGGCTGAATCAAAAGCTATTCAAGCTCGTTTGAAATAGTATTTTTATTAATGATAAAAGTCCGGATAGAATTCTACCCGGACTTTTTGTTTTTGTTATAGTCTATTTTTTAGTTTTTCGTTCCAACTCGTTCAGGTTTTCAAGTTTTTTGCGTTTCAGAAAGTCGTAGATGCCTTCTTGATGTTCAACTATACGTCCACCTCCAAATTCATATACTTTTTCAACCAAACCATCTAAAAAGTCGCGGTCGTGAGATACAACGATTAGTGTTCCGTCGAAATCCGATAATGCTTGCTTTAATATATCTTTGGTTCTCAAATCAAGGTGATTAGTCGGCTCATCTAATATTAATAAATTGACCGGTTCAAGTAATAATTTTACCATAGCAAGTCTTGTACGCTCGCCCCCTGATAGAACCTTTACTTTCTTTTCCGATTCTTCTTTATTGAACATAAATGCACCTAGCAAATCTCTTATTTTTGTACGGATATCACCTACGGCTACATCGTCAATTGTTTGAAATACAGTTAGTTCACTATCCAACAAGGATGCCTGATTTTGTGCAAAATATGCTATTTGTACATTGTGACCTATAGTTAATGTTCCATCGTATGGGATTTCACCCATGATGCACTTAACTAATGTAGATTTACCTTCTCCGTTTTTACCTACAAAAGCAATCTTTTCACCTCTTTTAATTGTGAAACCGGCTTTTGAAAACACATTTTTTTCGCCGTAACTTTTAGACAAGTTTTCTGCTATTACAGGATAATTACCTGAACGTGGTGCAGGTGGAAATTTTAGTCGTAGTGCAGATGTGTCTTCTTCATCAACTTCAATCAGTTCAAGCTTTTCCAACATCTTAACCCTCGACTGTACTTGTAGGGTTTTTGAATAAGTACCTTTAAAACGCTCAATAAACTCTTTTGTTTCAGCAATCATTTTTTGCTGGTCATCAAATTGTTTTTGCTGCTGTTGGCGTCTTTCTCTTCTTAATTCCAAATAGTGTGAATACGAAGCTTTATAATCGTAGATACGTCCTAAGGTAACTTCTATGGTTCGTGTCGTGATGTGATCAACAAAAGCTTTGTCGTGCGAAATTACTATAACAGCTTTGCCATTTTCAATCAGAAAATCTTCAAGCCACTGAATAGATTCAATGTCCAAATGGTTGGTAGGCTCATCAAGTAATAAAACGTCGGGTTTGCGCAATAATAATTTTGCCAATTCTATTCTCATTCGCCATCCACCGCTAAAATCACTTGTTTGTCTGTGCAATTCACTGCGCTTAAAACCTAATCCAAGCAATGTTTTTTCAATTTCGCCGTCGTAGTTAATTTCTTCTATGCTGTAGAATTTTTCGCCAAGGTTTGATACTTCTTCAATTAAATGCATGTATTCTTCGCTATCGTAGTCAGTTCTAGTTGCTAACTCTTCATTAATAGCGTTGATTCTTGCTTCCATTGAGTGTATAGATGCAAAGGCTTGAGCTGCCTCTTCAAACACGGTACGCCCATCCTCGGTCATTAAATGCTGTGGCAAATATGCTACAATGCAGTCTTTAGGTATTGACATCTTACCTTTGGTGGGTTCTTTTTCTCCTGCAAGTATCTTTAGTAGTGTAGATTTGCCGGCTCCGTTTTTGCCCATTAAGGCAATTCTGTCGCCATCGTTAATGGCAAAAGAGATGTCTTTAAATAGGGTGGTTCCACCAAATTCTACAGTAAGTGCGTCAGCAGTAATCATATAAATTTATTTGTTTGTTGGGCTGTTGGGCGTTGACGGATTCGAACCGCCAACCCCTCTGCTTGTAAGGCAGATGTTCTGAACCAGCTGATCTAAACGCCTTTTTCTAATTGCGATGCTGATTTAGAGCAACTTACAATATCTGTAATTACTTTAAACTTTTTCTTTTCTAAACTGGTTTACATTTCGGTTTACATAATATGTAAACAAACGTCAAAACCAGTATTATAAAAAGAAAAAAATCAGATAACTAGTTTTGCCTAATTACCTGATTATCCGTGTGGGCGTTGACGGATTCGAACCGCCGACCCTCTGCTTGTAAGGCAGATGCTCTGAACCAGCTGAGCTAAACG
>MWBK01000134.1 GCA_002069025.1 Bacteroidetes bacterium ADurb.Bin302
AGCTCCTCTTCCTCAATCACGTCAATACTGGACGAGGTTTTTGAATCAGGATACTCCATTTATCTTTACTGCAGAACGTATGGCTAGAAAATTTAGTTATAAGGCCTGTTACAGTCGGGTAGTAAAAGTTAAAAGAGGGTATTATGAAGTAACTATACTTCCAATGTGCGACAATGTAGCAAACACGGCTCAAAATGAGATTACTCAGATGTATGCCGAGATGTTGGAAGCTGATATTCGTAACCAGCCCGAATGCTATTTGTGGTCGCATAATCGGTGGAAATATTCAAGAAAAGATTATGAAAAAAGTAGCAGTAATAATTCTTAATTGGAATGGTAAATCGTTTTTAAAAAAATATTTACCAAAACTGATTGAATACACTCCCTATGACGATGCAGATCTTTATGTTGCTGATAATGCATCCACTGATGATTCTGTTGATTTTTTAAAACAAAACTTTCCTACTGTAAAACTTATAGAATTTAAAAAAAACTATGGCTTTGCAGAAGGTTATAATCTTGCAATAGCTAAGGTTGATACTGAATATGTTGTATTGCTAAATTCTGATGTACAAGTTACTCCCGATTGGTTGCAAGCGCCTATTGATTATATGGATAAGAATCCACGTGTTGCGGCATGCCAACCTAAAATATTACAAATAAACAATCGTAATTTTTTTGAGTTTGCAGGTGCTGGCGGGGGATATATAGACATCCTAGGATATCCCTTCTGTCGTGGTCGTATTTTGTCTGATATAGAATATGATGATGGTCAGTATAATGACGTGCGACAAGTGTTTTGGGCAAGTGGTGCTTGCTTAATTATGCGACGTGATGATTTTCAGGACTATGGAGGCTTGGAAGCTTCGTTTTTTGCTCACCAAGAAGAGATTGATTTGTGTTGGCGATTAAATGCACGAGGAAGACTAGTTATGGTGGTGCCTCAAAGTGTTGTATATCATGTTGGAGGAGGTACTCTTAGCGCAGAAAATCCACATAAAACATATCTAAATTTCAGAAATAACTTGTGTATGTTGTACAAAAATGTACCTATGTTATCATTGTGGTGGGTTTGGATCATTAGATTCTTTTTAGATTACTTAGCTGCCATAATAATGCTTTTGCAAGGAAAGAAGAAGGATGCTGCAGCCGCAATAAAAGGCAGATTAGCGGCGTATTCAATGTGTTGCTCTTTGAAAGAAAAACGTAAAGAGAATATGCATAAATATATAACTAAACGAATTCCGGTTATATTTAAAGGCAGTATTCTATTTTCTTATTATGTTTTAGGGAAAAATAAATTCTCTCAATTGTTATTCAGTAAGTCTTGAGCGTTTTCTATAGCAGCACTGCTAATAGCTGTACCACTTAACATTTTTGAAATTTCTTCAACTCTTTCGTTTTGATTAAGTAGCTTGACATGTGTCTCAGTGCCCTCTTCGTCTTTCTTATATACCATATAATGACTACTACCTTTTGCAGCTATTTGAGGAAGGTGTGTAATGCATATTATTTGAGAATGTAATCCCATTTCTTTTAAAATGTTTCCCATTTTTGCGGCAACTTCGCCTGATATGCCGGTGTCAATCTCGTCAAATATTAAAGTAGGTAGATTTTCAGATTTAGCTATCATAGCTTTGATACAAAGCATCAGTCTTGATATCTCACCACCTGATGCTATTTGAGCAACAGCCTGTGGTTTTTGCAATTTGTTCGCGGAAAACAAGAATGAAACTTTATCAATTCCGCTGCGGCTTGGAGTGTCAGTTGTATTTATTTCAATTACAAAATTCGCATTCGGAATACCTAAGTTCGATAAACTTGCTGTTAAATGTGATTCAATCTGTTTAATAGTGCCTTTTCTGCTTTCTGATAGTGCTGTTGCAAGTTTTTGTAATTCAATATTTAATAGATTCTCTTCTTTTTTGAGTTTATCTATATTCTCATCAGAACAATTGAGCTTGGAAATTTTATTTTCCAATACTTTTTGAAGGTCTAGCAATTCTGAAACATCTGCAACTTTGTGCTTTTGAAGTAGGGTATAGATTAAATCCAAACGTTCGCGTACTTGCTCCAAACGTTCAGGATTCATCTCAATTGATTCACAGCGTTTTGATATGTCATCAGCTATGTCTTTCAGTTCAATTGTACAAGTACTTATTCTGTCGTGTAAGGCTTGTAATTCTGCTTGGAAATTAGATGCCGTTTGTGTTTGATTTTCAGCAATACGCAATAATGATATTATGCCTGTTTCGTTGAGTAATGCATCTTCTGTTTGTGCCAATGCTGTTTTTAATTCGGTTGCATGTTCTAAATACAGCAGCTCACTCTCTAATTCAGGCAACTCGTCTGCACGTAATTTTGCATCACATAATTGTTTGCATTGGAACTCGATATAATCTAAGTCCTTTTTATCTGATGCGGCTAATTCTATAGTGTTTTTTAATAACTTCGATACAGTAATATGTTTGTCATATATTTCGCGATATTTATTTCTAATATCTTTATTGTCAGCAATGCAATCTAAAACACTTAATTGAAACGAATCATCTTTAAGTAACAGGTTACTATGTTGCGAGT
>MWBK01000135.1 GCA_002069025.1 Bacteroidetes bacterium ADurb.Bin302
ACACTTTTCTTTACAGCTAAAACAGCACCGTCAGCATATCCAAAACAGAATTTTGGAAAATCTATCTTCAATTTATTGAAAAGGATTTTTCGCAATGAATTTTCTATTGGATTTATGAATGTTAATTCTTTTAAACCACTTAAAATAATAGGAAAATCTCCGTAAGAATATTGGTAGCTGCCATCAGGGAAAATCTGTCGTGGGAAAGCAGCAGCAATTTTCTTACTTTTTGATAACTTCTCTAATAATCTTTCTATTGACTTATCCAAATAAATTACATCGGAATTCGAAATTATTACAAATTCACTGCTGGATTGTTCAACACCTCTATTTACAGCATAAGAATAACCATAATTTCCTTCATTTTTTACAATTATTACGTCTGGATAATTAGTCTTCAAATATTCCACTGTTCCATCAGATGAGCAGTTATCAACCACAATTATGTTTTGAACGTATTTTAAAGAAGTATTGTAAATCGATTGAATACAGTTCGCAACTAAAATTTTAGTGTTATAAGAAATAATGACAACATCACACTTCATAATAGTCAAACATTATTTTAACAATTTAATTGGTTATTATTGTAAATATAAATAAATTTGTAGTTTGATAAAACTTGTTTTCGATATAATTAACATATTATAAATTATTGGAGGTATGTTCATTGAAAAAGTATTTCGGTAAGATTTTACTTGTTGTTGTACCAGTGATAGCTGCAATAGTATTACTCTACCCAACTTACCAAGCATCAAAGTTGGAAGAAAAAGAGGCACAAGCAATTGCAAAAGCTAAACAAGCAACAAATAGCACTGATTCACTGGCAATAATGAAAGCATTCAAAAAACAGTATGGTGAAGCACTTAAAACTGCAAAAGCTCGCCGTTTGAAGTTAGGTCTGGATTTGCGTGGCGGTATGTATGTTACAATGGAAGTCGATGTTGTAAAACTAATTGAGGAAACAGCACAAAGAGAAACTATTGACGAAATTTTTAAAGATGTTATTGCTAAAACACGCAATGAAGCTGCCAAATCTGATGAAGCAGCAATGAATATCTTCCTTCGTTATTTCAACAACATAGCTCGCCCGCAAGGAAAATCATTGTTGAACTATTTCGACGTTGGTGATTTACGCGATGCGTCCGAAGATAAAATCATAGCATCATTGAACGAAAGCATTGATAAAGCTATTGACCAGGCGCAAGAAGTTATTCGCCAGCGTATCGACCAATATGGCGTCAGCGAACCAAATATCCAAAAACAAGGTTCACGCCGTATTATGCTCGAATTTCCAGGTGTAACAAATCAAGATGAAATGAGAAGCCTTCTTCAAACAACTGCTCGCCTTGAATTTAAATTAGTTAGAAACTATAAAGAAATTGTTCAGGCATTTTACAAGATAGATAAAATGCTTAGCAATAAAATAAAAGCAGGAAAAGGACTTATCGAAGAACCAATTGCTGAATTAGATGCTCTAAAAGCCGACACCTTAAAAGTTGAGCAACCGAAAACCAAGCAAGATACTGCTAAACTTGCTCAATCCTCTGATACTACTAAAACTGATACTACCAAAACTGATACTACCAAAACTGATAAGGATACAGTTAACGATCCTTATGCAGGACTTCCACCCGAAGAAGCTCAACGTAGATATGCTCTTGACCATCCATTTACAACTTTATTCTCTACTTTCTTTGTTCCTGGACAAAATCAAAATATTGTTCCAATTTATTATACTTCCGACCAATTCCCCGATGGTGAGTATATTTTCAGAATACCAAAAGATTCAATTCCGAAATTACTTGTAATGTTATCAAGACCTGATGTCGCAGCTTTAATCCCAGCTGATTTAGAAATTGCTATCGATGCAAAACCTGACACAAGATTATTACAAAGACAAAATATCGAAATATTCGATTTTTATGCATTGAAAAAAGAACCTGAACTTACGGGCGAAGTTATTTCAAATGCTCGTGCTTCATTCGATCCAACGACGAACCAGCCAGTTGTACTAATGAGTATGAACAGTGATGGTGCAGAAAGCTGGGCTCGCATTACTGGCGCTAACTTGAAAAAACGTATTGCAATTGTATTGGACGGTAGAGTTTATTCAGCACCGACAGTTCAAAGCAAGATTACCGGTGGGAATTCTCAAATCACAGGTATGGCAAATGCAGAAGAAGCTCGTTTGCTCGAAATTGTTTTGAACGCTGGCGCTTTGAAAGCACCTGTGCAGATTATTGAAGAACGCGTTGTGGGACCATCGCTCGGCGAGGATTCGATTCGCAGTGGTTTAAATGCGTCGCTTATTGCCGTTATTCTGGTTGTGCTTTATATGATAATGTATTATGGTGTTGGTGGAGCACTTGCTGATTTCGCAGTATTACTCAATGTTTCGCTTATATTATCAGTTCTTGCAGCATTAGGCGGAACACTTACTTTGCCTGGTATTGCGGGTATTATCTTAACTATCGGTATGGCTGTGGACGCAAACGTACTTATTTTCGAACGTATTCGCGAAGAACTTGACAACGGACGTTCGATGCGTTCCGCTATCGATGAAGGATATAGAAAAGCTCTCTCCGCAATTATTGACTCTAACGTTACAACATTCTTTACTGGTGCAATTTTGTATTTCTTAGGAACAGGTCCTATTCAAGGATTTGCTCTTACATTGATGATTGGTATTTTAGGTACTTTATTTACTGCAATTGTTGTAACTCGTGCAATTATCGAAATCTTTATGACAAAAGGTGTTGCTTCGTTTGATTTCGGTCAACCAAAAATTAAACAATATAATTAGTGAGGTGAAAAATGAGATTTTTCAAAAATCCAAATATAAATTTCTTAAAATATAGAAAATTATTAGTAAGTTTATCTATTACTTTGATAATTGCTTGCGTTATTGTAACTATTATTGAAGGCGTTGAGTACGGAATAGATTTCGCAGGTGGTACAGAAGTTGCCGTCGCAGTATCTAAACCTATTCCAACAGACCAAATACGCTCTGCTGTTACAAAGGCTGGACTTACAGATGTAGAAATAAAATCATTTGGGGAAGAAAATCAATTCCTGATAAGAACAATTGAATCAACTAACGCACCAGAACTAATTACCAATGCTTTAACCCAAGCATTCCCAAATGAGAATATTACTATTTTGAAAGTTGATAAAATCGGTCCAAAAATCGGTAGTGATCTTAGAGCACAAGCTTTCTGGGCAGTGTTTCTGGCTGTCATTGTAATGTTAATATATCTTGCGTTTAGATTTGAGTTCATCTTCGGTCTTGGTGCTATTGTCGCTCTTGTCCACGATGTAATTTTGACATTTACCATTGCAGTTACTCTGAACAATTTAGGGATTGTAAATCTCGAAGTTAATCTATCAATTCTTGCTGCGATA
Source organism: Bacteroidetes bacterium ADurb.Bin302 (assembly GCA_002069025.1). Next base: position 3,403 of record MWBK01000135.1, read on the forward strand.
CTTACAGTTGTAGGGTACTCTGTTAATGATACGGTGATTATTTTCGACCGTATTCGTGAAAACAAAGAACGCCACAAAGGTATGAATTTCATTAAATTAGCTAACCTAAGTATCAATGAAACACTTAGCCGAACCGTAAACACTGTTTCCACTACTTTACTAGCGCTTTTATCGTTGTTCATCTTCGGTGGTCCTGTTCTTCAAGGATTTGCCTTTATTATGATTATCGGTATTATTCTTGGAACTTTTTCGTCGATTTTTATTGCAAGTGCTTTTGTTATCTGGTATATGGAGAAAATCAAGAAAATCGACCTCGAAAGTGGTTTTCGTGAAGTAATCGGTGCTAAGGTTGAATAAATTCTTTGCTTACATTAGTTTACTGCTAAAGGCTGTCAAGTTTACATAAGACAGCCTTTTTTTGTTATTAATCTTAAAATTAATTTATAATTTTTTTATTGTATAGTTCATTTATTCTATTTATTTTACAGGAGTTATTCGATTGTAGAATAATTTTTATGGTTAATTTCTAAAAAAAAATTAGTTGCGATACCACTTTTATTTACAATTGTTTTTACTATTTCTCAATCCATGGGAAATAATTTTAACAATTTGCAGGTAATATTAAAATACAATGCTTTTTTACTAAAAGTTTGCTAAATTTTCATAATTTCATATTTTATTACACGATAATTGTTTGTATCACTAATAAAAAAAGCAATGAAATGAAAACAGTAATAAACACCTTATTGACTACCACCTTAATTCTTGCAGCATTTATGCAGTTAGAGTTAACCTCTCAAAACAATTCACCTAAAAAAGCATTAGATACATTTATTAATGCAACTACAAAATCTTCTACACAAATCCCCGTTGCTGGAGCGGAAGTGCTGCTAGAAGTTAGTCCTCAAAAAAAAGGCTCTTTAATTACTGGTAAGAATGGGAATTTTGGCGTTTATTTTTCCAACGTGTTAGAAGAACAAGGTAAAGATAAACCCAACATAACAATATCAATGACTATAACACCACCAAAAGATTTTTTATATCATATTGCCCAAAACAAATTCAAACTTTCATTAGATAAATCAAAAGGTCCTTACTATGAATTTACTCTGTTGTTTGAGCAAGACAAAACAATGCCTAATGATGTTAAATTAATTATAAAACCGAATGCTACCTATACGATAATGGCTCCTGATACATCAAAAAGAGGAGCAAAACAAGGGAAAGGATCTGCTGTTAAAACTGGCGATAGCTATCAGGGGCAAGTAATGCATTTTTAAATTTATATATTTCAATTTTATGGAAGGCACAAAAATTGAAAAA
>MWBK01000136.1 GCA_002069025.1 Bacteroidetes bacterium ADurb.Bin302
TTTGATTCAATATTAAGTTGGGATACATATATTCCTATTATTTCATCAATCTATGGAAATCACGTTAGTTTATTCTGCTTATTAATGTGTGTTACAAACGTTTTTTACACATACATTAACATGAAAGATCAGCCGACTAATCAGCAGATGCCTATGATGAAATGGATGATGTATTTAATGCCGATAATGTTCTTATTTATATTTAATGATTACGCTGCAGGTTTAAGTTATTACTATTTATTATCATTGTTAATTACTATTGGTCAAACATTCTTATTCCGTTTATTTGTAAATGACGAAAAACTTTTGGCTAAACTTAATGAAAACAAGAAAAAGCCACAGAAGAAATCTAAATTCATGGATCGCTTAGAGCAGATGCAGAAGCAACAACTAGAAATGCAAAAACAAAAAACTCAACAGGGTAATAAGCGGAGATAGTCAAAATATAAAAAAAAAGATGCTCGGCAGGGCATCTTTTTTATTGTCAAATTGGCAGTAAATTATTTATTTATTGCGATGAAATTATTTGGCAAGCATTTTGCAGATATAAAACAAGTTAAACTATAATTGATATGAGCAAGCATACAGAAAAAAAAGATGAAAAGGCTACAAAAATTGTAGACTCTGAAGTTACACAAGAAACACAAGCGGAAACTATCGAGAATGTTGAATCTGCATCAAAATCAGAAGAAAATGATGATTTTGAAAGTAAGTACATGCAACTTAATGACTTTCATTTACGTTTGATGGCTGATTTTGATAATTATAAAAAGAAAACTCTTAAGGAGAAATCCGATTTAATCAAATATAACGGAGAGAAAATTTTTGTTAACATGTTGCCTATAATTGATGATTTTGAACGCGCTATAGACCATTTACCTGAAGAAGATAATCCTATTAAAGAAGGCATTATTCTAATACATAGTAAGTTTATTGGATTTTTAAATCAGAACGGAGTTAAAGAGATTAAAACAAAAGACGAAAAATTTGATACAGATTTTCACGAAGCTGTAACTCTATTCCCTTCAGGAGATGAAAAAATGAAAGGTAAAATTATTGATTGCGTACAAAAAGGATATACTTTTCATGATAAGGTTATTCGTTATGCTAAAGTAGTTGTAGCTGATTAAGTAATACAAATATGAAAAAAAGAGATTACTACGAAGTACTAGGGATTGCAAAGACTGCAACGGAAGATGAAATTAAAAAAGCTTACCGTAAAAAAGCTATAGAGTTTCACCCAGATAAAAATCCGGGCAATAAAGAAGCCGAAGAAAAATTCAAAGAGGCTGCAGAAGCATATGATGTTTTGGGTAATCCTCAAAAACGTCAACGTTATGATCAATTTGGACATGCAGGAGTTAATGGGTCAGCAGGAGATGGTGGCTTTGGAAACTTTGCAGGTGGAATGTCTATGGAAGATATATTCTCACAATTCGGAGATATTTTCGGTGGACATTTTGGATTTGGTGGAGGAGGCCGCAGCAGTAGATCCGGTCATACTGTAAACAGAGGCTCAAACTTAAGGGTTAAAGTAAAATTAAGTCTTAAAGAAATATCAACAGGTGTTGAAAAGAAAATTAAGGTAAAGAAATATGTTCCTTGTTCTGAATGTGGAGGAAGCGGTGCAGCTAGTCCTAGCGATGTAAAAACATGTACAACATGTAATGGCAGCGGACGAGTTGTAAGAACCGTAAATTCAATGTTTGGAGCCATGCAAACTGCTACAGTGTGTCCAACATGTGGTGGTGATGGTAAGACTATTACAAAACGTTGTACTAAGTGTGGTGGCGAAGGTGTTGTTCTGGATGAAGAAATTATTAGTATCAACATACCTGCAGGTGTACAAGAAGGTATGCAACTTTCAATGCAAGGTAAAGGTAATGCTGCAAGACGTGGTGGTGTACCCGGTGATTTGCTGATTTTGATTGAAGAAGAGCATGGAGGAGAACTAATACGTGATGATGATGACTTAATATATAACCTAATGCTAACATTACCTACAGCTATTCTTGGTGGAACTGTAGAAATTCCAACATTAGGAAATCCTGTTAAGGTAAAAATTGATCCCGGTACACAAGCCGGTAAAATTTTGCGCTTACGTGGCAAAGGTCTACCAAATGTAAATCGTTACGGAACAGGAGATTTGTTAGTTAACATAGGAGTTTATATACCGGAAAAATTAAGCAAGGAAGAACGTGAATTCTTTGAAAAAAAACAAAATTCAACATCATACATACCAAGTAATAGTGCAAAAAACAACTATTTTAAATGAACATAGCTGCATTAGTATCAGGAGGTGTTGATAGTTCGGTCGTTGTACACCAATTAAAGGAACAGGGATACGAACCTACTATTTTTTATATCCGAATAGGAATGGAGGACAAAAATGGTTATATGGGTTGTTCCGCCGAAGAAGATATTGAAATATGTAGAGTAATTGCTAAAAAATATGGTCTTAAAATGGAAATAGTATCACTGCAAGAAGAGTATTGGAGTACAGTGGTAGCTTATACATTAGATTCCGTTAAAAAAGGCCTTACACCAAATCCTGATGTTATGTGTAACAGACTAATAAAGTTTGGCGCATTCATTGATAAATACGGAAAAGATTTTGACAAAATTGCAACGGGTCATTATGCTCGCACAATTTTTGAAAATAATAAATACTACCTTGGAACTGCTGTAGATGCTCTAAAAGATCAAACTGATTTTTTAGCTCAAATCAATTATGATCAATTATCTAAAATAATATTTCCAATAGGCGATTTACCTAAATCACAAGTGCGAATAATAGCATCTCAAAACGGACTTCCTAGTGCTTCGCGAAAAGATAGTCAAGGAATATGCTTTTTAGGTAAAATCAACTATAACGACTTTATAAAGAAGTATATTGGTACTAAAACAGGCAAAATAGTTGAATTGGAAACAGGTAAAATAATAGGAGAGCATCAAGGATTCTGGTTTCATACAATTGGTCAGCGTAAAGGATTAAGATTAGGAGGTGGACCTTGGTACGTTGTAGGTAAAAACGCTAACGAAAATATTGTTTATGTATCGAATGGATATGATGTGTCTACACAGTATGGAACAACAATTCCATTAGGTGGTTTCCATTTTATAACAGAAGATCCATGGGGTGATTTTTCAGGAACTAAAAGAATTGCTTTTAAAATAAGACACACACCCGATTTTACATTAGGTAATTTGACAAAAACAGCTGCAGATAGTTATGTTATTGAATCAGATGATAAAGTTCAAGGAATAGCTCCAGGTCAATTTGGTGTATTGTATGATACTGATTGCAGAATATGTATAGGAAGTGGAGCTATACATGGGGAGATGATAAATAATATATAATAGATATAAGAACAAAAAAATAACGCATACTATTAAATATGCGTTATTTTTATTTTATGCAGTTAACTTACTTCTTAACTATAAGTTCCATTCCTTTTTTGATGGCAGCTTCATTAGCAGGTAATAAGTGGTGATGACGTTCAGGTAATGATTTTTTTAATCCCAACATTACATATTCAATGTCAACAACCTGACGAATCTTCAATAAACCGCCTAAAATAAACATATTAAACGATTTATGTGCATTCATAGCAATTGATGTGTCCATTGCTTCTGTTGCATAGATATTGATATCAGAACGAGTAGGAGCTTTAGTAATGCCATAAGGATCGTAAATTAATATTCCTCCCGGCTTTACTTTCGATTCAAATTTATCAAGTGATTGCTGATTTAAAATAATAGCTACATCATAAGTGTTAAGAATAGGAGAACTTATACGTTCATCACTAATAATAACTGTAACATTAGCTGTTCCACCACGTTGTTCAGGGCCATATGAAGGCAACCAGCTTACTTCTTTGCCTTGCATCAATCCTGAGTAAGCTAAAATCTTACCCATTGAAAGGACGCCTTGTCCGCCAAAACCGGCTATAATAATTTCTGTTTTCATGTCATTTATCTTTTAAGTCACCTATGGGATATGCTTTAAACATATTCTCAACCATCCAATCATTTGATTCTGTTGGACTCATCTTCCAACCCGAACTACATGTTGAAACAATTTCTACAAATGAAGAACCTTTCTTTTCCGGTGACAATGAATTTTCGAAAGCTTTACGAATAGCTTTTTTAGCTTTACGCACTGCTGCTGCAGTATGAACACTTTGACGTGTTACATAGCGAGCGCCTTCTAATTGTGCAATAAGATTTGTAATAGGTAAATTATAACCATTTAATGTTACATCACGACCATAAGGACATGTAGATGTTTTCATACCTTCAAGGGTAGTTGGTGCCATCTGTCCACCGGTCATTCCATATATTGCGTTGTTTATAAAGATGACTGCAATATTTTCGCCACGATTACAAGCATGGATTGTTTCTGCTGTACCAATTGCAGCTAAATCACCATCACCTTGATATGTAAATACGCAACGATCAGGAAGTAAACGTTTAATTGCTGTTGCAATTGCAGGTGCACGTCCGTGTGCAGCTTCTTGCCAATCAATATCGATGTAATTATATGCAAAAACAGCGCATCCTACAGGTGAAATTCCTATAGCTTTGTCAACAATGCCCATTTCTTCAATTACTTCTGCAATAAGCTTATGAACTACACCATGGCTACAACCCGGGCAGTAGTGCATAGTATTGTCATTCATAATCGAAGGTTTGGCATATACCAAGTTTTCAGGTTTTATAATATCTTGAGTTGTCATGATTCTGTTATTTTACAATCTGTTTTTTCAATGCTTCAACTACTTCTTCAGGAGTGGGAACTATACCACCTGTTCTACCAAAATGTTCAACAGGAACTTTACCCTCTACAGCTAAACGAATGTCTTCAACCATTTGACCTGCATTTAATTCAACAGATAAAATACCTTTAATATGAGATAGTTGATTTTTAATCTGCTTAGTAGGGAATGGGAATAAAGTTATTGGACGTAATAATCCGACTTTCAAACCTTCAGCACGAGCTAATTCAACAGCTTTTTGACATATACGAGCAGATGAACCAAATGCCATAAACAAATATTCGGCATCTTTCATTTCAGTTTCCTCGAAACGAACTTCGTTCTCTTCAATTTTACGATACTTCTCTTGCAACGATACGTTTATAGCTTCCATACGTGCAGGATCTAATTCCAAAGACGTGATAACGTTAGGTTTGCGATTAGCAGGTTTACCAAGTGATGCCCAAGGGCATTGTTTTCTTATTTCTTCCTCTGTTCTACGAGGAGTATATGGAGGTAAAACAACTTTTTCCATCATCTGACCGATCAAGCCGTCTGATAGTATCATACATACTATATTGTATTTGAATGCCAATTCAAATCCAAGTACTGTAAAATCAGCCATTTCTTGTACAGACGAAGGTGCCAATGTAATCTGACGATAATCACCATGTCCACCGCCTTTTACTGTTTGAAAATAGTCTGCTTGGCTTGGTTGAATAGTACCTAATCCAGGACCTCCACGCATAACATTAACAACTAATGCCGGAACATTAGCTCCTGCTAAATAGGACATACCTTCTTGCATCAAACTAAAACCGGGGCTGGATGAAGATGTCATTACTTTTTTACCACATCCGGCACCGCCATAAACCATATTTATTGATGATACTTCACTTTCTGCCTGTAAAACTACCATTCCTGTTGTTTCCCACGGCTTAAGTAGCATCAAAGTTTCTAAAATTTCTGACTGAGGAGTAATAGGATAGCCAAAATAACCATCACAACCACAACGAATTGCAGCCTCGGCTATGGCTTCATTACCCTTCATTAGTCTTACTTCTTCACTCATATTAATCAATTTTTATTTTATATACTGTAATGCACCCATCCGGGCATACAATACCACAACTCGCACAACCAATGCAGGCATCTTCATTTTCCATGTATGCATAGTTGTACCCTTTAGCGTTTACTTGCTTCGACATAGCCAATACATTTGTTGGACAAGCAGTAATGCATAATTCGCAACCCTTGCAACGATCGGTATTAACCAGTACAGCGCCTTTAATTTTTGCCATAATAAGCTATTTTAAACAAGCTGCAAATTTAGTAATAATAGTTGTAAAAAAGAAACTTAAAAAGTTATTATTTGTTGCCTTTAGCAGCAAATAACAAAGCTGTAGCAGCTATAGTAAAAGATGTGTAAACATTAGTGTTTAGTAAAATAGTAATGGATTTATCGTTTATAAACAGAGGATATAATTGGTAAAGTGATAATAAACACAAGCATAAGCCTGATATTATAGTAAGTGTCGATTTTTTAGAAAATCCTCCGAAAAACAATAAAATACCTGATAATATTGTTACTGCGTCAATAATGTAGTTAATATTTTTGTAGTCAAAAGACTTAAATACGTAAGTGTATTTTGAAATTAAGAACAACAGAACGCCAATACGTAGCATCCACAAAGAAAATGGCTCGATATTTTTAATTGGTTTCATTGTATGAATTTTATTTTTGTAATTATTGTATTATTTATGATTAAAATTAAAAACTTTAAGTCGCTCTTCTATGTCATTGTATTGCGATTCATCAACAAATGAAGTGCAAATGCGAAGCCCTTCTTGATTACTACCTGTTGTATTTAAAGCTATTGCGCTAATGCCGTAAAATAGAAGCTCGTACATCAATTCTGTACCTTTTAAATTAGAATAAGCTACGGTAAAATAAAATCCGTCTGCGATATCTTCTTCTAAATCTTTATCGTAAACAATGTGGAAGCCATTTTCTAAGAATAACTTCTTAAGAATTCGAGCTCGCTTACCATATATTTTTAATTGTGATATAAAATCAAATTTACCATCATTGGCAGCTTTCATCATGGCAGCCATTGCGTATTGGGTAGAGTGGGTTACTCCGGCTGACAAGCTATACAAAACTCTACTAATCAAAACATTACCAAATTCATCAACCCCATATCTTTTCTTTAAAGCTGTGTATTTTTTTGAATACAAATAGTCAGACATAGCGATTATGCCGATGCGTTGTCCGGCATAGCTGAATGCCTTTGAACCTGAAATAAGCAATATGTAATTTTTAGTATATTTTGCTACTGATGCCTGAAATGGAGCTTTAAACGGAGTTCCGATGTTCTTTCTAAAATCCATTGCAAAATAAGCCAAGTCTTCTATAACTATTGTGTCGTATTTTTCTGACAATTCTCCAATTATTTTTAACTCTTTGTTGGTAAGGCATACCCAAGACGGATTATTGGGATTTGAATATACTATAGCCGCAATATTTCCGTGCGACAAATAAGATTCTATTTTGTCTTTCATTTTGTCGCCTCTGTAATCATAAACGTCGAAAGATGCTATTTTGTACCCTAATACCTGTATTTGCATCTTTTGTACCGGGAATCCCGGATCGATAAACAATATTGTATCTTTCTTTTCATCGCACTGACCTGCCATGAGAAAAGATGCATAAGCACCATTCATTGAACCTACAGCAGGCACACAGCATTCAGGATTAATATCAACATCTATGAAGGCTTTTATAAAACGTGATGATTCGTTCTTAAGTTCAGGAATGCCTGAGAGTAGGGGGTATGTTGAAGCAACTCCATTTTTTAGAGCTTCTATCTCGGCTTCAACTCCTATTTCAGGAGCAGGAATGCCCGGTATGCCCATTTCCATTCTGGCAAAGCGTTTACCTGTCTGTTTTTCTATTTGCAATGCCATATTAACAATTTCGCGTATTGTAGCTTTACTAAAATCAGGTAAATGAAAACTATCTATTACAGATTTTACTATTGAATAATCAAAAGGAGTTTGTTGCATAATAATTATAATTGAACTATATAAATTGCATATTTTTTTACTTAGGCAGTGCAAAGTTATAAAATATAATTTTGCAGAGTTGCAAAATAACGTTATTTTTGTAACTTATGAAAGCAAAACGAAAATATATTCTCGTACCGTTCGATTATTCTGATTACTCGATAAAAGCGAGCTTATTAGCATTCGACTTAGCTAATAAATTCAATATCGAAATAATATTTTTGCACGCATATCAAGATGAAGAATCCAATGTGTCTGAAGCTGCCAATAATGCAAAAGACTTTTATGATAAAGAAATAAAAGCAGGACGTTTACCTGATGCAGCATATTCTTTTATATTACGTAAAGGTGTTCCTGAAGATGAAATAAAACGCTTTATCAGAAGAGATGAACCATTGGTAATTATTATGGGAACACGTGGTAAAGACCGCAAAATCAACGATTTAATTGGAAGCGTTACTGCAGAAGTTATGGATATAAGCGAAGCTCCGGTTTTTGCAGTTCCTGAGAGTGTTGAATTGAAGTCTTTTAATGAAATTAAAAATATAGGTTACGCTACAAGTTTAAGCGATCCTGATTTAAAAGCATTTGAAAGCATGATGGAATTTATGAAGCCTTATAATTTTACAATTATGTTTGTTCATATTTTGGAGTCAGGGGAAGTAGCATCTTTATATAAAGGTAAAATAGATTATTTACAAAACTACATAAGTGACAAATATCCAAACATTAATACTGCTTTTAAATTAATTCCTGCAGAAAAATCTTTAGCAGTAGAATTAAATGATTACTATGTAGCAAATCAAATTGATGTATTGGCTGTAAAAAGTAATCACAGAAATATTTTCTCAAGAATATTTGTAGCAAGCTTAGCAAAGAAATTAGTTTTTCAAGCTAAAACTCCGTTGATAGTTTTACATTAATCCTAAACAAATCAATATAGTAACATATAAATGGTCTGCAAGTGGCCATTTATATGTTTACTTCCTTTTGTCCCATAATTAATATTATGTTAAATAGGAAATATAATGAAAAGGGCACGCCATGGCATGCCCCTACGATTTCATTTCGAAACATTTATCGAATTGTGAATCACTCATTCTTCATCACCAACTTATCATCAACAAAATCAATTACAATCGGCTTATCTTTATTTATTTTGCCTGCAATAATTTGTGTTGATAACTCGTCTAAAACCAAACGTTGTAAAGCTCTCTTAATTGGCCTAGCACCGAATTGTGGATCATATCCTTCATTGCTAATATAATCAATAGCCTTACTTGTTAAGCTAAACATTATTCCACTGTCTTGTAACATTTTGGAGATGCCACCTACTTGTAATTCTACAATTTGACGTATTTCAGCCTCATTAAGCGGCGTAAACATAATTAAATCGTCAATACGATTCAAAAACTCAGGTTTAATGCTCTTTTTCAATAGTTCAAACACTTGGTTTTTGGTGGTCTCAATGATATCATTACGATTAATGCTGTTAATCTTTTCAAAGTTGTCACGAATTAATGATGAACCTAAATTAGATGTCATTATTATTATCGTGTTTTTAAAATTGACAGTACGTCCTTTATTATCAGTTAATCTACCATCGTCTAGTACCTGAAGTAATACATTGAATACATCAGGATGAGCTTTTTCAATTTCATCAAACAATACCACCGAATAAGGTTTACGGCGAATTGCCTCAGTTAGCTGACCACCCTCGTCATAACCTACATATCCCGGAGGTGAACCTATTAACCTTGTTACAGAAAATTTTTCTTGATACTCACTCATATCAATTCTGGTAATCATATTTTCGTTATCAAACAAGAATTCAGCCAAAGCCTTAGCCAATTCTGTTTTACCGACACCTGTGGTGCCCATAAATATAAAGGAACCGATAGGGCGCTTCGGATCTTTTAAGCCCGCCCTACTCCGCCTTACTGCATTTGAAATGGCTGTAATGGCCTCGTCTTGACCAATAACACGTTTGTGCAGCTCTGCTTCAAGATTTAATAGTTTTTCTTGTTCACTTTGAACCATTTTCTTTACAGGTATTCCTGTCCATTTGCTAACTATTTCTGCAATATCCTCACTATCAACCTCTTCTTTTACCATTGGGTTATTATTTTGCATTTCTTGCAGTTTCTTCTGAAATTCGGCTATTTCAGTTTCTTTTTCCTTTAGTTTTCCATATCTTATTTCAGCAACTTTACCATAATCTCCATTACGTTCTGCCTTTTCAGCCTCAAATTTAAGATTTTCAATATCAATCTTATTTTGCTGAATTTTATCGATAAGACTTTTTTCAGATTGCCATTTAGCTTTTTGTTTTTTCTCCTCTTCTTGCAAGTTTTCTATTTCACTTGTCAATTGAGCTACTTTTTCTTTGTCATTTTCACGCTTAATTGCCTCACGTTCAATCTCTAATTGTCTTATATTACGGTCAATCGTGTCTAATTCTTCAGGCACTGAGTCCATTTCAAGACGTAAACGTGCTGCAGCTTCATCTATAAGGTCAATAGCTTTATCGGGTAAAAACCTATCAGATATATATCTATTTGATAACTCTACAGCAGAAATAATAGCATCATCTTTAATACGAACCTTGTGGTGGTTTTCATATCTCTCTTTCAAACCACGCAAAATAGAGATTGTACTTGCTTCATCCGGCTCGTTAACCATTACAACCTGGAATCTTCTTTCCAATGCTTTATCCTTTTCAAAATACTTTTGATATTCATCTAGTGTAGTTGCACCAATTGCACGCAATTCACCTCTGGCCAATGCAGGTTTAAGAATATTAGCAGCGTCCATAGCGCCTTCGCCACCACCGGCACCTACCAATGTATGTATCTCATCAATAAACAAGATTATTTCGCCATCTGCTTTAACAACTTCGTTTATTACTGCTTTTAAACGTTCCTCAAACTCTCCTTTGTATTTTGCACCGGCTATCAAAGCACCCATATCCAATGAGTATATCTGCTTGGTTTTCAAGTTTTCAGGAACATCGCCACGTACTATTCGGTGAGCTAAACCCTCTGCAATAGCAGTTTTACCTGTACCCGGTTCTCCTATTAATATAGGGTTATTTTTAGTTCGTCTACTTAAAATCTGCAATACACGCCTGATTTCTTCATCACGACCTATAACCGGATCCAGCTTTCCTGTTCTTGCTTTTTCATTCAAATTAATTGCATACTTAGACAAAGACTGATAACTTTCTTCAGCCGATTTAGAGTTTGTTTTAGTATCTTTAGTCAATTCATCTATTGCCTTATTCAAATCAGAAGAATTAACACCTATATTTTTAAGTATGGTACCTGCAGCATTCTTTTCTTCGAACAAAGCCAACAATATCATCTCCAATGGGACAAACTGATTTCCTTTCTTATCAGACAAAGAAATAGCACGTTCAAGCACCTTGTTTGTCTCGTTGCTCAAATATTGATTACCACCTGATACTTTCGGATATGTTTGTATCTGGCGGTCTAATTCTGCATTAAGATTTTGTGTACTTACATTAAGTTTTGCAAATACATATTTTGCAATTTCTTCGCCTACTTGCAAAAGTGCTTTGAGCAAATGAGGGGTTTCAATTGCCTGATTTTGTGCATTTTGAGCCATTTCCAATGATTTTTGGATAGCTTCTTGCGATTTAATGGTGAATCTTTCAAAGTTCATAATAATATCCTTTCCGGAATCTTTAGTGATTCCAATTATGAATGTTCAAAAACTTTGCCACATATTAAACACTGACAAAATGTCATATATAAAAAAACGGAGATACCTTGCGATACCTCCGTTAAACAGTTATTAAATCATGTTATTTTAAATAACGATCTCTTTCTTGATATATTCTTTCAATGATATCAACAACTTTCATACCTTCAAGCAAATTAGTTGCAATGGCACCATTTGAGTTAAGAGTTTCAATAACATTATTAATTACAAATCCATGATTTTGAGCGGCTCCCTTATATCCACCAAAGTCATTTTCATGACTGGGCTCCTTAAGTTCGGGCATTTCATAATCCTTAACATGGCAATGTACAATAGTATCCATATATTGACCTGCAACCTTAACAGTCCCTTTAGAACCTATGATTGTAACAGAGCTCTCTAAGTTTTTGTCCCATACAGATGTTGAATAATTTAAAGAGCCTATACCTCCATTAATAAAGTCAAAGTCGACACATCCGGTATCCTCAAATTCAATCAAATCCCCATGAGAGCAATTTGCAAATTTTCCTCTGATATTGGTAATATCGCCAAACAACCAATAAAGCATATCTACATAGTGTGAAAACTGTGTATATAAAGTACCACCATCTAATTTATTGGTACCATGCCAGCTTCCACGTTGATAGTACTTCTCGTCTCTATTCCAGAATGCATCTACCTTTACGAAGTATATATCTCCTAATTTACCTGAACTTACTAAGTCTTTTAACCATGCCATTGGAGGCGAATATCTATTTTGCATAACACAAAATACCGAACGAGACATCTCTAATGATTTAAAAACAATCTTTTCTGCATCCGATTTAGATAATGCAATCGGTTTTTCAAGAACTACGTGTTTTTTTGCCTCTAAGGCTTTGATAGCATATTCAGCATGATATCCATTTATATTGCATATATTAACGACATCAATTTTTATGTCAGAAGCTAACATTTCATCAAAATTACTAAAATATGGTTCTGTTATTTCAGGATCAATTTTATCTTTTGGTAAAACGTCACAAACTGCTACCAATTTAGCATTCGGGTTTCTTCTTATCATTTCGGCATGGCGTTTCCCGATATGGCCTAAACCTACTACTGCGAAATTAATCATATTTGTCTGTATTATTTAGCTGATACGTTTTACGTAACCATCTTTTAGCTGATAACGTTGTCCTGTCTCTGAACAAGTTGCGAAGCCATCTTCATCAAAATGTAACTTTTGGCCATTCTCACTAACCCATCCCAATTGACGAGCAGGATTTCCTACCATTAATGCAAATGGTTTTACATTTTTAGTAACTACAGTTCCTGCACCAATTAAAGCATACTCTCCTATCTCATGTCCGCATACAATAGTAGCATTTGCACCAATACTGCATCCTTTATGCAATAATGTTTCCATATATTCGTCTTTACGACTAACAGCAGCACGAGGATTAATTACATTGGTAAATACCATTGATGGTCCTAAAAACACATTATCTTCACAAATAACGCCTGTGTATACAGAAACATTATTCTGTACTTTGCAGTTTTCACCTAAAACTACATCAGGTGAAATAACTACATTTTGACCGATATTACAATGTTTGCCTATTTTGCATCCTGACATTATATGTGAAAAATGCCATATTTTTGTTCCTTCTCCGACAATACAATTATCATCAACAAAGGCTGTTTCATGTTTAAAGTAATTCATAAAAATTTATTTAACAGCTTCTAATACAGCTGATGTAATATAATTCATTTGTTCGTCGTCTAACTCAGTATGCATAGGTAATGATAGTACACATGCACTCAATTTTTCGGCAACCGGAAAATCACCTGCTTTGTAACGAGGATCTTGATATGCTTTTTGTAAATGCAATGGTACCGGATAATAAATCATAGCAGGAACATTTTTCTCTTTTAATTTTGCTTGCACAGCATTACGGTCAACACCAACTAATTTTAATGTATATTGGTGAAATACATGAGTTGATGAAGCAAAATGTACCGGTGTGATAATATGTTTATTACCTGCAAATGCTTTATCATAAGTTGCAGCTGCTTTTTGGCGTGCTGCTATATATTCGTTTAGGTGAGGTAACTTAGCGTTAAGTACAGCTGCTTGAATGCTGTCTAAGCGAGAATTTACTCCAACAAAATCATGATGATATTGGACTACCATACCATGGTTTGCTATAGCACGCATACGAGCTGCTAAATCATCATCATTTGTAAATATTGCACCACCATCTCCGTAGCATCCTAAATTTTTAGAAGGGAAAAATGATGTACAACCTATATTACCTATACAACCGGCTTGTTTTTTACTGCCGTCTTTAAATGTATATTCTGCACCTATAGCTTGGCATGCATCTTCAACAACAAACAAATTATGTTCTTTTGCAATTTCAAGTATAGCTTCCATATTTGCGCATTGACCAAACAAATGCACAGGAACTATTGCCTTTGTTTTAGTTGTAATAGCTTTTTTAATAGATTCTATACTAATGTTGAATGTATCTTCTTCAACATCTACAACAACAGGTTTTAAGCCTAATAAAGCAACAACTTCTGCTGTTGCAATAAAAGTAAATGTCGGAGTAATAACCTCGTCACCCGGTTTTAAACCCAATGCCATTAAAGCAATTTGCAGAGCATCGGTACCGTTTCCTGTGGGAATAACATGCTTAACTCCCAGATAAGCTTCCAGATTTTTCTGGAAATCGTTAACCTTACCCCCTTTAATAAAGGTTGTTGTGTCAATTACTTCCTGAATGCCGTTATTGACATCCTCACGGATTTTTTCGTATTGACTTTTAAGATCAACCATTTGAATTTTTTTCATACTAATCTGTATTAATTATTAAATCAAAAAAAATAAAATTTCTTTTTTTAGAATCCTATCGAGAATCCTACCGTTAGTGTCCAATTTTCACCTTGATAAAACTTTGGTGAAAATGCATCTAAATATCCTTGCGCTGTTAAACGATTTTCTCCTTCTATTGGGTCAGATACTACATCATAGCCTCTTGCATTATTATATTCAACATTTAATACTGCATAGGCATTATTCCATACTTCATAAACAGCTTTTAAGGCAACTATTTCGTTTTTATATGTAAATTCGTTTAAAACGTCTTGGCTCAAAATTTCTTTTGTATTAGTCCTTACATATTTATAATCCCTGCCTTTTTGAGAATTAGTATAAGACAAGTTAAGATTTAAACTCCGAATAGGTTTGTAATTAACTGACACAAAAAATTCTTGAGAATTATCGCCTAAATAGTGACCTAAATTATAATCGTTAGATGCCCAAGTAATAGCATCAATAGAATGTTTATAAGTTAATATATTGCTACGTGTATACTCAAAATTTACTGCAAGATTCTTAACCGGCCAATTGCTTAAATTAAATCCTGCTTTATATGATACTAAGTTACGTTCTTTATTATCCGGTTTCCACCTGTTAATGCTAAATTCATCTATAAAGAATGATGCATATAAATGTAAATGCTTTATATTACGCGAACTTACATTGATAAATATCTGTGAATTTTGATTTTCGACACGTAAATCTTTGGTCATTAAATGATCTAAAGATTTAAAAAATGCGAATGGTATAAAGTAAATTGCTTGTACGCTCCTTTCTGCGTAAATAATTGAATTTCCTATTGATATATTCAATTTCGGATATGGAGTAAACGTAAACATATTAGCGGCAATAAACTTATTCATTGGTCTATAATGCCGTTTAGATGTTGAATCAGTATACTGTTCTTCGTTATAATAATACGAACTATCTATTACATTGCTCATCATCCATCCATGTATATAATTAAACTCAAACCACTTGCATGGTTTTAAATTCAAAGTTATCATAGGAAATGAGGGGGCTCGTCCTGATATAATATTAGAACCATGATAATTATCACCCCAAACAATATTATCCTTTACCAAACCTATACTTCCCCACCATGCATAAGCCTTAATACCACCTCTAAAGTCACTGTAATCGCCACCACTATTAGATTCTTTGTATGCACATCCGGGTAAATCATTCAAAAAGCCTGATTGTGAAATTTTTGCTCCATTTATTTTTGCATACTGGTTAGGAAAATAAGTGTCATTCAAATAATCTCCATTGAATGAAATATCTCGAATACTACCCCATACAGATACATGTTTAACAATATCCATTTGAATATCGGCTCCATACCAACGTTTCATAATAAGTCCATGCCTATTATACAGTAAATCCATACCGATAATAGGTCTTACTTGACACTTAAAATATTTATCACGATACATGAACTGAGGCTGAAGAAGCGATAAATCGAAAGATTTTTTATCTGTCCAATGCACATAAGCTTTAGGCATCGTATCTAATTCGATAGCAAATTCACTCATAAAGAATTTTAAATCAGATAGCTGACGCTTATTAAGAAGACTGTCTTTTTTGCTTGCTTCTCCTAATTTTTGAGCTATGAAGTTTCTGCTGTATGGTTTAATTACAGAGTTGACTTCAACTATACCATCAATTGCTAACTCATCAACAAAATCGTAAACACGCGTATATGATATGTGTTCAGGAATATCTTGAGCTAAAGCTGAAACAAAACAGCAGAGTGCAAATATCAATGATTTATATCGTTTCATTCGAATTTTTAGTGTGATCTGGCGTGTTTGAAAACTATATTTG
Organism: Bacteroidetes bacterium ADurb.Bin302; assembly: GCA_002069025.1. Next base: position 16,240 of record MWBK01000136.1, read on the forward strand.
CAAAAATTTTCCAAAGGTACTGAATATCGGTAACAAAATATCCATGTTTTTCGCATAATCTCAAGTATTTCATCTCAGAAGCTTGGATTTCATCTAAAGTTTTAGGCATATCAGCATAAAATGGAGGTAGTAAACCCGGTTTGAATTTTATTCTCATCTTCTGTAGTTCATCACAATATAAATTAAAGTACTGATTACTAAGTGGCCTTACGCCAACTAGTTTCATATCTCCTTTAATAAGGTTTATTATCATCGGAAGCTCGTCTATCCAAAACTTTCTCATGATTCGCCCTATAGTATTTACACGTATATCATGATTAAATTTTCCTCCTTCTTGTAAGTTGCATTTTTGGTATATATAGTCTTGTAAAAACTCAGAATACGGATACATGGTACGCATCTTATAAAATTTGAACACTTTACCATTTTTACCTACTCTATTCAGTGCAATAATAGGTCCATATCTACGTTTTTTACGTGCCGGTGAAGATTGTTTTCTACGAGCTATGAAATATGTATAATATTCTATTTTCTTTTCATCTAAAACTTCAAATCCACAATAATACAAACGTCCAAAGACCTCTGTTTTTGATAACACTCTCTTTTTGCCTTGAGTTATATCATAATAAAGATGACGGGTTATAAACAACTTGGGAAGCAAGCGTTTAATTATGTAATACATTGTATAGATTACCCAATTTATTCCTTTTGGATATTTGTCTAATATTTGTTTCTTTTTTACACTTTTATCTTTAAAACAACCAATATAAATGCCGTTATCAGGTAGTTTTTCATTGATTAAACAAAACATCTTATTGATGCCTCTAATATTATTTAAACTACGTAAGTTAACAATAACATCAAAATTATATGGTCTTATTTGTTCTACATTAAATAACTGAGTTGTAGACAATACATTTGTATTAGAACTTCTTAAATCGACAAACTCAGAAAAATACTCGAGAGATTTTTTTCCGGTTAGATTTAATATGGCATGCTCTCTATTGCGACATGCTTCTTCGTCTAATATGAATGGTTCTGTAATTACTGACTTGTGTTCACGAACTGCGACCGGTTGAACTTCTTCCGGATCAAGAGCGTACATATATGCAAAATAGATTGTATCGCCTATAAATGATATGGCGAATGCTATTATTGTAAAAACAGACAACACACTAATGGAGTATCCGTTAAGTACATACAAAAACAATATCAGATTAATTAAATAAGCAGCAAATGAACAATATAAAGAATTGAAAGCAGTTTTAAGGTAACCTCTATTTTTTAATCTACCTACATACCGCCTAAATAAATAGCCAAAGAAAAACCAAAGAAAAGCGTATATGCCTATAATAGGCAAGTATTTAGCCCATGGATTTTCTGCATGAGTAGGTGTTATACCAATTACTATGACATAACTCAGAAGCAAGCCTACTAAATCAAGTAAGATCAGCTTATAATTAGGAAAGTAAAATATTTTGTTTTTCATGTAAAATTAATACCATACACAACCATTTGTTAATTCTTAACTCAATATTTATTTTACAAAATGTCTTGTAAGGGGCTATAGTACTAAAAAGTAAACTTTACAAAGATATATCATTGATTCAACTTAACACGTCATAATCTTGTTAAAAATCAATGTAAACTACTTATACTTTTTTTCATTCGTTTGATTAGGAATTTTATAACATTTTTAACATTCTGAAGCAATAATTCTCTCATCCATTCTATTGTATTATTGGTCCATCTTTGAGGATGTGTGGTAATCATCATGCGTTTCGGGAATGTTCCTAAATCAATTGCTTTACATATATCCTTAGTATAATGATATACAAGACCTTGACTAATCCATCTATCTTGATGAACAGGTATTTTATCGCGTACACTCACATTATACCCATCCCACATTCTACCTGTATCTGTTATATAGAAAAAGTCAGAAAAATCAGTATCAAAATAAGGTTCACCAATTATTCCAAAATCATGATAATCGTATTTTTTCCACAAATCTTTACCATCATATTTTGATTGAGGTGCTCCATGCATACATATTGTTTTTACAGGATA
>MWBK01000137.1 GCA_002069025.1 Bacteroidetes bacterium ADurb.Bin302
AACCCAAATCTATTAAATGCATTACGTATATTATCAGTATTAATAGCCGAATCTGCTTTTATACTTCTATTTTTAAGATAAACACTATAATCGTGATTACCCATTACTCCGTATTTTCCGTCAGGCGCATTTATACGTAAGAACATATTATCCCATCCATTAGTCTCTTTTGCATACATATTAACCAAGTCCCCTGTAAATAATACAATGTCAGGATTATTTTTGGATATGCTATCCGGTAAAGCATTAATCCATTTTGATGTTTTACTTAAGCTACCTAAATGGATATCTGAAAACATAGCAATTCTATAACCATCAAATGATTCCGGAATCTTATCTGAGTATATATCAATTTGGCGCGTAACTATATCACGTCTACCATAAATAGTGCCGTATAATATAAGACATGCGGCTATGGCTGCAAAAATAGAGCCTATTTTAAGGTGTCCGGCTAATGCAAATGGCCAAAAGAACCATTTAGGTAAATATATTAAGAAGAAGACAAAACCGAATGCTAGCATTGGTATCATACTGACTGTGAATCTTATAGCAACCATTGCGTATGCAAACACAGCCAAAAATAGAGCCATACTAATCCATTGTAGTCTAATTAATGTCTTATTTTTCCACTTATAAAATAGTCGAAATAATATGGCATCAGGTATTCCACACAGTACAACAACTCCAATTACATATGTAATAAGTCGCATTCTATTTCTTTGGTTTCTGAATTATAATCAATATTTATTGTACTGCCGTCAGGAATAGAGTCTGTTTTAACCATCAGTTCTGCAATCTCATCTTCAACATATTTTTGCAATGTTCTTTTTAGTGGACGAGCCCCATACTGAACATCGTATCCTTTATCTGCAATAAAACTTTTTGCTGCATCAGTAAGATTTAGCTTATATCCGAGATTTTCTATACGATTAACAACATTTTTAAGTTCTATATCCACAATTTTAATAATAGACTCTTTTGATAACTGATCAAAAACAATTATATCATCGATTCTATTTAAAAATTCGGGTGAGAATGTCTTTTGTAATGCTTTTTTTATAACACTTGATGCATATTCGCTATCTGCTGCACGAGAAGCAGTTGTGAATCCGACACCATTTCCAAACTCTTTCAATTGGCGTGTACCTATATTTGATGTCATGATAATGATGGTGTTCTTGAAACTAACTGTACGGCCTACATTATCAGTTAGTTGACCTTCATCCAAGACTTGTAACAACAAGTTAAACACGTCAGGATGAGCTTTTTCAATTTCATCAAACAATACTATGGCATATGGATTTCTACGGACTTTCTCGGTCAATTGTCCACCTTCTTCGTAACCTACATATCCCGGAGGTGCTCCGATTAATCTCGATACGCTGAATTTCTCCATATATTCGCTCATATCAACTCTAATAAGAGCATTCTTTGAGTCAAACATATATTCTGATAACACTTTCGTCAAGTATGTTTTACCAACACCTGTAGGCCCTAAAAATATAAAAGAACCTATTGGTTTGTTAGGATCCTTTAGTCCGATTCTATTTCGCAAAATCGATTTACATAGGGTATCAACCGCTTTATCTTGACCTATAATAAGACCTTTCAAAGCAGAATCCATACGACGTAATTTTGCAAATTCTGCTTCTTCTACCTTTTGTACGGGAACTCCTGCAATCATTGAAATAACTTCTGCAATCTTATCTGCATCAATAACTAGTGCATTTTTGCGAACTTGAATTTCCCAATTCTTTTTACTTTCAGCTAAAGAAATATTAAGTGATTTCTCTTTGTCTTTATATTCGTTTGCCAATTTGAAATCTTCGTCTTTTACAGCTTTTAGTTTTAATCGATTAATTTCTGCAATATTATGCTCTAAATCTTGAATATCTTGCGGAATAACTGCATTGCTTATGTGAGCTCTTGATCCTGCTTCGTCCATTGCATCAATCGCCTTGTCAGGGAACTGACGATCGTTAATATATCTGTCAGTAAGAGTTACACAAGCTTTAATTGCCTCATCGGTATAAATAACATTATGATGTGCCTCATAACGTTCTTTTATGTTATTTAATATTTCGATAGTCTCTTCTTTTGATGTAGGTTTTACAATAACCTTTTGAAAACGACGTTCCAGCGCACCATCTTTTTCAATACTTTGACGATATTCGTCTAAAGTCGTAGCTCCAATACATTGTATTTGACCTCGGGCCAAAGCCGGCTTCATCATATTGGCTGCATCAAGCGAACCTGCTGTTGCACCGGCACCAATAATGGTGTGTATTTCATCAATAAAAAGAATAATATTGTCGTTATTCTCCAATTCTTTAAGAATGGCTTTAAGACGTTCTTCAAACTGTCCGCGATATTTTGTTCCGGCAACTAACGATGCCATATCCAATGAAATAATTCGCTTGTCCGATAAAATCATAGGAGCACGATGCTCTACGATGTGATTTGCCAAGCCTTCAACAATGGCTGATTTTCCTACACCCGGATCGCCTATTAATACAGGATTGTTTTTCTTGCGTCTACTTAAAATTTGTGCTAAACGTTCAATTTCTTTTTCACGTCCAACTACAGGATCCAACTTTCCCTGTGCTGCGGCTGCCGTAATGTCAGAACCAAAAGAATCTAGGGCAGGGGTTTTGGTTGATTGTTTGGTATATGTGCCGGTATCTGTCGTTTTTCCATTATTACTGACAGTATTTGCCATGTAGTTGTCATCATCATCTTCCGAATCATTATCGAATTTGTCATTATCATTAGAACCGGATGCCGGCAGAGTGTCTTTTTTCTCTACTAAATTACGAATAGTATTATAGCTAATTCCTTGTGTATGAAACATTTCAGACACTAAGTTTGTTGTATCTTTTAAAATGGCTAACAACAAATGTTCAGAATCAGCAGTATCACAATGTTGCATACGAGCTTCTAAAACAACGTATTTTAATATTTTTTCGGTTGATTGCAGATATGGTAATACCTGACCCATTACATTGTTATTGGTGCGTATATTGGATTCGATTAGCTTTTTAAGCTCTGTTAGATTAAGATTAAGTGCAATCAACAAATTAAATGCATTACCCTCACCGGCACGTATTATGGCTAACAATAAGTGTTCAGGAATAATGTAATTATTACCTAATCGTTCTGCTTCTTCTTGGCTATATTTAATGATCTCAGATAAATTATCTGAATATTTCATGTTCATAGTTCTATTTTTTTACAAAGTTATAATTTTTGACTAATTATTTGACATTTATAGTGTCTCATTTTATCAATAGCAAATAATATGCCAAAAATAATATGATTGTTAATAAGATTTTCGACTTGAATTTTGGTTAATTCGGCAAAAGGCAGTAACTTAGCGTGTCTTTTTGAAGATAGTAGATAATAGCAAAAATAAATTTATAAATGACTGAAGAAGAGAGAATTATAAAAGTTGATATTGAAGAAGAGATGCGGACTGCATACATCGATTATTCAATGTCAGTAATAGTGTCTCGTGCATTACCGGATGCAAGAGATGGTTTGAAACCTGTACAACGTCGTGTTTTATATGGTATGGAATTACTTAATAACACATACGACAAACAGACTAAGAAATCAGCCAGAATAGTAGGTGAAGTTATGGGTAAGTTTCATCCACACGGCGATTCCTCAATTTATGGAACTTTGGTTCATATGGTACAAAGTTGGGCAATGCGTTATCCTTTGATATATGGACAAGGAAACTTTGGTTCTGTGGATGGAGACTCGCCTGCTGCAATGCGTTATACTGAGGCCAAATTACAACGTTTGGCAGAAGAAATGTTAGCTGACATTGACAAGGATACAGTTGACATGGTCAAAAACTTTGACGAAACCTTGGATGAACCAACTGTATTACCTGGTCTTCTTCCTAATCTTTTAGTTAATGGTACAACGGGTATAGCTGTAGGTATGGCTACAAATATGGCTCCCCATAATTTGTCGGATACTGTTGATGCGATTGTTGCTTACATTGATAATAATGCAATTGAAGACGATGATTTAATCTCAATATTAAAAGCTCCTGATTTCCCAACCGGAGGTATCTTATATGGTTATTCGGGTATTCGTGAAGCATATTTGACAGGTCGTGGTCGAGTAGTGATTAGAGCGCGTGTTGAAATTGAAACAGAAGCAGATCAAGAGCGTTTGATAATCACTGAGTTACCATACATGGTTAACAAATCAGAATTACAAAAACATATTGCATTACTTGTAAACGAAAAACGTATAGAGGGTATTTCAAATATTGCTGATGAAAGTAACCACGAAGGTATGCGTTTAATTATTGATATTAAACGTGATGCTAATGCTAATGTAGTTCTTAACAAATTATATAAGGAAACTGCACTACAATCATCATTTAGTATTAACAATATAGCCTTGGTAAAAGGTCGTCCACGTTTGTTATGCTTGCGCGAACTTATTGATTGCTATGTACAACATCGTCATGAGATAATAACCAGAAGGGTAAGCTTTGATTTGAAAAAGGCTCAAGACCGTTTACATATTGTTGAAGGTTTAATAATAGCATCAGACAATATTGACGAAGTTATTGCTATTATAAAAGCAGCTCACACAGTTGGTGATGCCATTGAAAAATTAATCGAGCGTTTCTCTCTATCAGAAATTCAAGCTAAGGCAATCGTAGAAATGCGTTTGCGTCAATTAACAGGATTATCTCAGGATGAGTTACATGCTGAACGTGATGAATTGATGCTTAAGATAGAGGATTTGAATGATATTTTATCTCGTATTGAACGCAGAATGGGAATAATTAAAGATGAATTGCTCTCATTAAAAGAAAAATACGGAGATGAACGTCGTTCTGAAATTGTATATGCATCAGAAGAATTTAATCCTGAAGATTTTTATGCTGATGACGAAATGATTATTACTATTTCGCATCTTGGATATATTAAACGTACTCCATTAAGTGAGTATAAATCTCAAAACCGTGGTGGTGTAGGATCTAAGGGTAGTGATAGCCGTGATGAAGACTTTATTGAGTATATATATCCTGCATCAATGCATAGTTATATGTTATTCTTTACTCAAAAAGGACGTTGCTATTGGCTTAAAGTGTACGAAATACCCGAAGGATCTAAGAATTCAAAGGGTCGTGCTATACAAAACATGCTTAATATTGAGAAAGAAGACAAAGTCAATGCATTTATTAAGGTTAAACAATTACAGGATCCTGAGTACAATATGTCTCACTATTTGCTATTCTGTACTAAACAGGGTGTTGTAAAGAAAACTGTTCTTGCAGCTTATTCGCGTCCTCGTCAAAATGGTGTAAATGCTATTCTTATTCGTGAAGATGATCAAGTAATACAAGTACGTCTTACCGATGGTAATAGTGAAGTTATTATTGCAAACAAAAATGGCCGTGCAATTCGTTTTAATGAATCAAAAGTTCGTGAAATGGGACGTACTGCTACAGGTGTTCGCGGTATGCTATTAGATGGTGATGACGATGAAGTAGTAGGTATGATTGCTATTAATCAGGAGAAAAAAGAGGATATCTTAGTAGTATCTGAAAAAGGATATGGGAAACGCTCTGATCTAGATGATTATCGTATCACAAACCGTGGTGGTAAGGGTGTTAAGACCATCAATATTACTGATAAGACAGGTAAGTTGGTTACTATTAAGAATGTTACTGACGACAACGATTTGATGATTATCAATAAATCGGGTATTGCAATCCGGTTTGAGGTATCTTCTTTACGTATAATGGGACGTGCTACACAAGGTGTACGCCTCATTAATCTTGAAAAACGCGAAGATGAAATTGCATCTATCTGTAAGGTAGCAAGTGAAGCACAAATTGAAGATGAAATTTCTGAAGAATTGGCTGAAGCTAGCAAAGAATTTAACAAAATAGATGGTATAAGCGATGTAGTTTCGGACTATGATGTTGATGAAAATGATGAAGATTTAGAAAATAACGATAACGAATAATAATTTTAAAACAAGAACAAAATGAAAAAGACACTAGTGTGTTTAGGATTGGTGCTTTTATCATCTAGTATGATTTTTGCACAAAAAGCTAAGGTTAATAAGGCCTATAATTATTTATGGACTGAACCTATTAATTATGAAGCAGCCAGAATGGCTATAGAAGAAGCTAAGGCTGATGCTGTTACAGGTACTGAGGCTAAAACTTGGTATGTTGCAGGTCGTATTGGTTATACGCAAGCAAATGAAGAAATCAAGAAAACATTATTAAGTCAGACACCTGATAATGATCGCTTATATGTAGGTTTGGACGAGATGTATACTAATTATGTAATTGCTGATAAATATGATGGAAAGTTAGATAAAAAAGGCAAAGTAAAATATACTCAACGCAAAACCATAAAAGCAGACTTTAAAGAAATGCATAATCAATACATTAACACAGGTGCTGCTTTCTATGATCAACGTAAATATAATGAAGCAGCTAAAATGTTTAATGAATATGTAGCTATTGCTGATTTAAGTATGTTTGATGCAAAAGACGGCATAAAAGTAGATTCAACATATTGGATGGTTAAATATTATGTAGCTCTTTCAAACATTCGTGCAGAAAAGAACGAGGAAGCTATTAAATCTCTTTTAGAATTGAAAGATACAAAGTATAGCGATATGAAATCAATATATGAGCTTTTAGTTGGCGCATACATAAATATCGGGGATACAGTTAAGTATGTTGCTTATTTAAAAGAAGGTGCTGAGAAATTTCCTTCAAGTGATTATTTTGTTGGTAGTTTAGTTAATTATTATGTAGGAGCAGGAGAGTATGACGAAGCGATGGCGTACTTAGACCAAGTAATTGCTAAAGATCCTAATAACACAGAATACATGAACGTTAAAGCAGAATTGCTTGTTCAAAAAAATGATTACGAGAAAGCTAAAGAGCTTTTAAATAAATCATTATCTGTTGATCCTAAAAACGCGCGTACTTTATATGTATATGGCCGTGCATGGGCATTTGAAGGTGATCATATACAAGAATCTGCTCAAGATTTAACCGATAATGCAAAATACAATGCTGAAATGAATAGAGCAAAATCTTGCTATGTAAAAGCCTTAGAATATTTTGAGCCGGCTAAAGAATTAATGCAAAAAGATAATGTTCAATACATGGACTTATTACAAAACATGAAAGTATTATATTTACGTTTAGAGCAAACAGATAAATACAATGCAATTAGTGAGGAGATTAAAACATTATAATAATATTATATCAAATTTAAAAGCCGACTTTTTTTAGAAGTCGGCTTTTTTTATCCTTTATGACATATATGTGAATAACAACAGTACTGACAATTTTCTTTTTTATCGGTTTGGGTAAATTGAGTGTTTGGATCTAAAATTTCAATAACACAATCCTTTATTTTATCTTCAAACTCTTCCAAATTTTTGGGATTATATTCAATTTCGGTATATGCGGTTTCTTTGTATAATTCTTTTAATAAATATATGTGACCTGATATATTTGCAGCATTAGTATTAGTATTGTTTTTTAGATATAACCACATGTATAGGAACATTTGCAGTACGGCTTTATTCCTATCTTTATTGTTTTTATCAAAAAGAGATTCAATGCTATTACCGTATTCGAGCTTATCAGAGCCTGTTTTATAGTCACAAATTTGTATTGTATTATTGTAATTATCAATTCTGTCTATATATCCGTATAAACGTGCGAATGAATTATATTTATCAATATATATATATCCTTCGTGATGTTTTTCTAAAGAAAGTGGGGTAAAAGGAGCCTTCTTTTTATCGTATATTAATATTTGTTTAATGTATCGTAAAATGACTTCTTCTATTAAATGATTCATGCCTGTTATCTGAGTATTTTTTCCAT
>MWBK01000138.1 GCA_002069025.1 Bacteroidetes bacterium ADurb.Bin302
TTTAATAAAAAGCTCATTAATCCAATATTCGTTACAGCAATGACCCTACTTCTTAAGTTATTTGCTTTTTCAAAATAAACAGATGCCTCTTTATATTTATCTTTTGCTTGTGAATATTTTTCTTCAGCTTTATATAGATCTGCCAAGTAAGTATTAATATATCCTGCTAGGTTGTAATCTTGTGAACGGTCTGCTAAATCAAGGGCAACCAGATAAATATTCATGGCTTTATCTCGTTGTTGACTCGCATTGTAAGCGTGTCCTAAAAACATCCCGATTCGGGCTTGTTCATTTATCCGCCCCTTGTTTTTAAAATAATTAAATGCACGAAGCATATAATCCGTAGAAAGTGGTTCTTTAAATAATATATCTCGTACATTAGCATTTGCTAAACACCAGGCTGCAAATGTTTCGTCCGATAAAACATCCAACTCTTCCACCGACTCAAGTAATGTAAATGCGCTGTCTGGATTACTCTGAAGCAGAGCATCCGATTTTGATAGAATATCCTTAACGTCTTTGTCCGAACCACAAGATATCCAAAGGAATATAGAGATACAAATAAGGAAATATCGTGTAAATTTCATATAAGCAGACTTAATCAGCAATTAACGTCCAATAACAAGAAACGCTCTTGAAAGTTCAAAAATAGTATTTCTTTTTTTATTAACCGACAAATATTATCTTTATTTTAGAATTAAGAATGAAAAAAGCGTTTATATGTATAGAATTTAGTGATAAGTGGTAGAAACACTATTGTTAGGTAATTATTTCACATTAGTAAATAAATAAAAACTATATGAGCAAACTTCCCTCTTATTAGAGTTACATCTGTCTTTATATAAGGGATGTAATCTTTTACTAACGGAGATCTATGCAGTATGCAGCTGTCAAACGTAAAGTATCCAATTGTCAAACGCAAGTTCTCCATATGTTGAACTAACAGTATCCAGCTGCCTACTGAATAGATGCTCGTTATGTATGGAATAATAGATAGGATTATGAATTGTTTTTCATCGTATATGATAGAGTAGGCTTATAAGGTAAGTTTTTAATATTAATCCTTAAACCTACATCTACTTCTAATTGTTTAATAATCAAGAAGAAATACTAATCACACCTAAAAAAATACAATTATGGGGAAATTTATTATTTCAAAACGAACAAACGATGAGTTTCAATTTAACCTGAAAGCATCAAATGGCGAGATCATCCTTTCAAGTGAAGGCTATAAAACAAAAGTATCATGTAAAAACGGGATTGAATCAGTTCAAAAAAATTCGCCCGAAATCAAGATGTACGAAATTAAAGAGGCAAAGAATGGTAAATTCCACTTTAATTTGAAAGCATCCAACGGACAAGTAATCGGAACAAGTCAGCTTTATGCTTCCGAAGCGTCGTGTAAAAACGGAATTGAATCTGTAATGAAAAATGCTCCCACTGCAGCTATTGTAGACGAAACGGAACAATAGACAACCATTACACCAACACACAGATTAGCTTCCTACAATTTTAAGACGTTTATTTGTAAAGAAAGGCCTCCTAATGGGAGGCCTTTCTTTATCCTATTTTGTATATAAAATACATTTTTTATATACTAGAGATGCATTTGTTAAAAATAACAAATAGAATAGTTCTAGTTATTTATCAAATAATCCATGTATCATCAACGTGCTTATTTCAATGTTTTTAGACAATTCTGTAAAACAATTAGACGAAATCAAATCTTAAATCTGGCTTTTAAACCTTCCTTTGCAATGTGTAAAATATAGTTAACACACGAAGTGTTATGAAATATATTAAATTAATCCATGTGCAACACAATTATTATTTAAACAAGAGAAATAAATCACCCCACCTTCAATCAATAAATAAGAAACATTTTTATTAATAATTAAAATCAATATTTGTTAGTAAACTAATTTTATGAATTTAAAATCAAACACAAAGAAGAGAGAGTATGCCTTCAAATTAGGAAATTGGCCATTAGGTCTGGCGTTCCTGGCATTACTTTCGTCGACCTCTGTTTTCGCAGAAAACGGGTCAGAATTAAAAGCCGGTGTTACTGTTACGCAACAAAATTCGCGTACGGTTTCCGGTATTGTTAAAGACGCCAGCGGAGAAACCATTATTGGAGCCAACGTTTCGGTAAAAGGTACTACAACCGGTACAATTACCGATATTGATGGTAAATTTTCACTGAATGTACCTGTAGGAAGTACCATAAAGATTTCTTACATCGGTTATCAGGATTTCGAAACCGTTATTACAACACAATCAACACTGGATGTTGTACTAAAAGTTGATTCTAAAACACTTGACGAAGTTGTTGTTGTAGGTTTCGGTTCACAAAAGAAAGTGAACGTAACCGGTGCTGTTAGCATGGTTGGATCTGAAGTGATCGAATCGCGTCCGGTTCAGAACGTATCTCAAGCTTTGCAAGGGGTTGTTCCCGGTTTGAACTTTTCTGTAAACACATCAGGCGGTGCCCTGGATAACAGTTTAAATGTAAACATTCGTGGAGCAGGTACGATTGGCTCCGGTTCAAATTCTTCTCCATTAGTATTGATCGATGGTGTAGAAGGAAACATGAATGCCATCAACCCGCAGGATATCGAAAGTATTTCGGTTCTTAAAGATGCAGCATCAGCTTCAATCTATGGAGCCAGAGCAGCTTTCGGGGTAATTTTGATTAATACTAAGTCTGGTAAATCAGGAAGAACCAATGTAAACTATTCGGGAAACGTTCGCTTTACGGATGCGTTGGCAATTCCTGAAATGTTGGATTCATACAAATTTGCCCAGTATTTCAACGAAGCAGCCAAGAACTCGGGTCAAGGAGCTGTATTCAGCGAAACACAGATGCAGCGTATTTTAGCTTACCAAAAGGGAGAAATTACGGATGGTGCTACGATAAACACAACAAACAATCGCTGGAACAACTACACCGGAGCCAATGCAAACACTGACTGGTTCAAGGAGATGTACAAGGATTGGGTTCCATCTCATGAACACAATCTCAGCGTGAGTGGTGGTAATGAAAAAGTAACCTATCTTGTTAGTGGTAACTTTCTGGATCAGAATGGTCTAATCGCACACGGAAAAGACAAGTTTAACCGTTACACCTTGAATGGTAAGATTAATGCTACACTTTCTGATTATGTAAAACTGAATTACAGCTCAAAGTGGATTCGCGAAGATTATAAGCGCCCTTCATATATGACGGGATTATTCTTCCACAACATTGCCCGTCGCTGGCCGACAAACCCTGTATATGATCCAAACGGATATTACATGGAAGGTAATGAAATTATTCAGATGGAAGATGGTGGTATACAGAGGAACCAAAAGGACTATTCTTACCAACAATTGCAATTGGTTATTGAACCGATTAAAGATTGGAAAATCTACGCTGAAGGAAACCTGAATACAATTACAAACTTCCAGCACTGGGAAGTGCTGCCGGTTTATGCACATGATGTTAATGGCGATCAGTTTGCTTTTTCATGGGACGGACGTGCAGTAGGTTCAACCACTGTAAACGAGTATGGTTATAAGGAAAACTTTATGACAACTAATATTTACTCGGATTATTTCAAGCAATTTGATAATGGTCACTTCATTAAAGTGATGGGAGGTTTCAATGCAGAAGTAATGAAAACAAGAAGTTTGAGTGCTCAGGGTGATGGACTTATCACTCCAAGCGTGCCAACGGTTAACACAACAACAACCAATCCATCTG
>MWBK01000139.1 GCA_002069025.1 Bacteroidetes bacterium ADurb.Bin302
CTACACCGGACAAGAATGATGAGACTACAGAAAGCGAAAATTAAAATCGTTGCAGACAAAAACATTCCGTTTTTACGAGGCATATTTGAAGATGTAGCAGATATTGAATACTTAGCTGCACCCGATATTGATAAATTTGCAATACAAGATGCTGATGCTCTAATTATTAGAACGCGGACGAAATGTGATGAGAACCTGCTACAGGGCAGTTCTGTTAAATACATTGCAACTGCTACAATTGGATACGACCATATTGATACTGAATATTGTAAGGCAAATAAAATAGAATGGTCAAATGCTCCGGGTTGCAATGCCAATTCTGTTGTCAATTATATTAATGCCGTACTTAAATTTACAGAATCGTTCCCTACACAAAAGACTATAGGTATTGTTGGTGTAGGCAATGTCGGTTCTAGAATTGCTAAGTTAGCAGAATCCTTAGGATTTAAAGTATTGCAAAACGACCCACCAAGACAAATTGCGGAAAAATCTTCTTTGTTTGTTCCATTATCAGAGATACAAAATAAGGCTGATATTATTACGTTTCACGTACCTTTAAATAATTCTACATACCACATTGTTGATGATGATTTTTTAAGTAATTGTAAGCGCAATCCACTTATTATAAATGCTGCAAGAGGAGAAGTATGTGATACTGCAACTTTATTAAAATGTGACAATAAGATTGTTCTTGATTGCTGGGAAAACGAGCCGACGATAAATATTGACTTACTAAAGAAGGTAATTATTGGAACTCCACATATTGCAGGTTATTCAATTGATGGGAAAGCCAACGGAACAAGAATAGCGGCGACTAATATTTGTCATTTCTTTGGAATCAAAAAAACAATTATTATAAATCTTCCACCTAAAGACAATATGTCTTACAATGTAAAAGAAGAAAGTGATAAATTAAAGAATCAACCGGATAAGTTTGAGTTTTTTAGGAATAACTACCCCGCACGCCGCGACATAATAACGTTTTAATCAATATATGCCTCGATACTTCATAAAATTAGCTTACAATGGTTCTAACTATCATGGTTGGCAAATTCAGCCGAACGGAAATAGTGTACAAGAAACTATTGAAAAAAGTATGTCGATATTATTAGGCAAACCGATTGCAATTGTTGGAGCCGGACGTACAGATGCCGGAGTACATGCACAAGAAATGATTGCGCACTTCAACATCGAAAATACAATAGAAAACACTGAAGAATTGTGTTATAAACTTAATCTATTTTTACCTAAAGATATAGCCGTTTACTCCATTTGCATTGTAAAAGATGATATGCATGCAAGATTCAGTGCAAGATCTCGCACATATCAATATTTTGTATGCACTTCAAAAAACGTATTCAAAGGAAATATGTCAATGAGAGTACCTATTAATACCGATTTTGATGCCATGAATAAGGCTGCAAAAAAACTTTTTGATTATATAGACTTTAGCAGTTTTAGTAAACAACATACAGACACTAAAACCAATAATTGCAAAATAATGCAGGCTAATTGGAAACAAATATCTGAAGATACTTGGGTGTTTACAATACAAGCAGATAGGTTTTTACGCAATATGGTAAGAGCTATTGTCGGGACACTATTAGAGGTAGGAAGTCACAAAATAAGCATAGACGAATTCTGCCATATAATTGAACAAAAAAATCGCTGTAAAGCAGGAACTTCAGTACCGGCCAAAGCTTTATTCTTAACTAAAGTTGAATATTAACATCTCAATCTTTGTTTTTCGAAACATTTGCAGTAAATTTGTATGATTGTTTTTTTTTAAAAAGCGCGCATAAGATCAATACGCGTTTGCAAAATACACATATTGCTAACCTTTTAAAAACTATTAACTAATGAAAAAAAGAAATCTTTTCAAAAAGTTGCTTGTGGGTGCAAGTCTCTTGTTTTGCGCCGGTTTTATACAAGCTCAAGCTCCTGCCAATGCTCCTGATGTTATACTTCAGGGTTTCTATTGGGATTCTTACGGAGACGACACTTATGGAACAACTAAATGGACTGACCTTATGACTCAAGTTGATGAGTTATCAGCAAATTTTAGTATTGTATGGTTACCACCTGCTTCTTCTTCTGATGGCGGTTGCGGATACCACCCAAAACAATGGAGTAACCTAAGCACATCATGGGGTACTAAAACAAGTCTAAAGAATCTTATTGCAGCATTAAAAACTAAAGGTACTCGTGCAATGGCCGACATAGTTATTAACCACCGTGCCGGAAATTTTGGTTGGGTGGATTTTTGCAACGAAGATTTTGGGACTTATGGTACTTTTACTTTATACGAAAGTAATCAAAGTAATCAGTATATATGTAGCGATGACGAAGCAAGCGGTAATGGATATACTTGTACAGGCGCTAAAGATGCAGGATACGACACACAATGTAGTGCATCGGGAGGTTATTGTCCGGCACGCGACTTAGACCATTCAAACACTTATGTACAAAACGCTGTTAAGGCTTATTTACAATGGATGAAAAACGAAATAGGATATGACGGATGGCGTTATGACCTTGTAAAAGGATATCTTGGTAAATACACAAAAGCATATAACGAGGCTGCCGGAGCATACATGTCGGTGGGCGAATATTGGGACGGAGATTATAATGCTGTAAAAAATTGGATTAAACAAACAAGCTATACTTCTTGCGCTTTCGACTTCCCAATGAAATATGCAGCATTAAACAATTCTTTAGCTAAAAATAATTACGCCGGAATGGCAAGTGGATATGGGGTTCCACAAGGTTTATGCGGAGCAGACGAAATGAAACGTTACTCAGTAACATTTGTTGACAACCACGACACATTCCGCGATACAAATAAATTCGGTGGAGATTGGGAAGCTGCAAATGCATATATTCTTTCTGCACCCGGTATACCATGCGTATTTTATCCTCACTGGGTTAGTTGTAAAGAGGCTATCAAGAAAATGATTGCAGCACGTAAAGCATGCGGTGTTCATAGTCAATCTGCTGCTTCAACAGCAGGTACAAATAGTAGTTATTATAAATGTACTACTACAGGTACAAAAGGTACGCTTATATGCTTTATCGGTAGCGGTTGGTCTGCTCCTCAAGGTTACACTTTAGCAGGTAGTGGAAGCAAATGGGCATATTATACAAGTGTACAAGTTCCAGAAGGACCTACTGTTACAATGAGCCCTAACGGCGGATATGTAGGACCTAACGGACAAGTAACATTAAGCACAACCTCAGGTACTATTTATTATACAACAAATGGTACAACTCCATCATCAGGCTCAACTCAATATACTTCAGCTATTACAATAACTACTAACAATACAACTATTAAGGCTATCGCAATTGACGGTGCTAAACAATCAAGTGTTGTAAGTGGAACATTCTTAACAGAGAGACCTGCCGGTTTAACCGTTTCATTCAAAGCCCCATCAACGTGGAATTCTGTATCATTATATGCATGGACAGGATCTAATCCTGAAATTTTAGGAGCATGGCCTGGTACAGTTCTTACCAAATCCGGAGACTATTACACATATACAATTACAGAAACTGAGGTACGCCCTGTTAATATTATCTTTAACGACAATGACAACGGACATCAAACTATTGATTTAAGTACTTCTGATGATCATTGCTGGGATGGCAGTGCGGGTACAGGTGCAATAATAACGCCCACAACATGTGATGTTGAGCCGAGTAATATTACCATTAAATTGAAAAATCACGAATATTTTTCAACAAGCAATTGTCATATTGTTGGAGCTGATTGGCCTGGTGCAACAGTAGCTTTGGGGCAAGATGGATTTTATAGCATAAATGCAACAGCAACATCGTTAAATGTAATATTTAACAATGGTGGTAATGGAAAACAAACCACAACAATAAGTTCTGAGACAAGTATTTGTGTACAGCTAACCGGAGAAACCAGCCAAGATGAATACTCAAACACAACCTACTTGTGGGAAGAGACTTCATGTCCGGGAACAGCTGTTGACGAAACGATTCAAAGTGAAGTTAACATCTACCCTAACCCAACATCAGGTATTGTATCTATTCAATGCGATGAAGAAATTGCAAATGTAATTGTTCGCGATATGAGTGCAAATAGAATATACGAAGGCAACTCAAGCAACTTTGATATATCATTTGCATCACCTGCGATGTATTTTGTAGAGATACAATTAAAATCAGGTCAAAATGTAATTAAGAAATTAATTAAAAAGTAAATTGTTATAATTAGATTAGGCGGTTTGTCATTCGGCAAGCCGCCTTTTTCTTGTTTTAATTTGTAACTTTGCAAAATAATTAACATAGTTAGTATGCTGCCATTTCAAGATATTGATATAGATGCGAAGGCAAAGTTAGATTACTACTTAAATAATTTTGGTACGCATAATTGCAACTATGCATTTGCGAATCTCTTTTCATGGCGACATAAATATCACACTAGCTGGTGTATATACAACAATTGCTTAATTATAAAGTTTTTGATTAATGGCAAAAACAAAATAGGATACTTGCAACCAATTGGTAAAAATATAGATCCGAATATAATCAATATTATGATTGAAGATGCTGCGTCACAGAATCAACCACTGCGTTTGTATTCAATGACTAAAGAATTTACCGATATATATAAGCAAACATTAGTAGGAAAAAAAAGTTATATATATCAGAATAGGGATTTTGAAGACTATTTTTACACAGCAGAATCACTACGTACTTTGAGTGGTAAAAACTTACAGAATAAGCGCAATCAAATTAATCAGTTTAAAAAATTATACAAAAATTCAAGCTACAAATTACTTAATAACACTGATAAAGAAGAAGTCGAGAATTTGATGATGTTATGGGGAAATGAAAAAGCCCTCCCCGATTATGGTATAAATGAAGAAAGTGATATGATAAGACAATCATTCATGCATTTCGATGCCTTAGGTATATTCGGAATTATTCTTTATATTGATGAACACGCCGTTGGATTCTCATTTGGATCATACTTGAATAAAAAGATATTTTGCGTACACGCAGAAAAAGCTAACACAAAATACATTGGCATATACAGCTACATTAACCAATTATTAGCATCGAATCTACCGCAAGATATAGAACTCATTGATCGCGAAGAAGATTTAGGAATAATCGGGTTACGCAAGTCTAAATTATCCTATTATCCCGAGTTTTTATCTAGCGATTACTATGCTATTTCAAAGAGCGACGAAACTGAAATTTGGAAATTATGGAAAACTTGTTTTGGTGATAGTGATGAATTCATCTATTCATATCTTATTAATTATTCTAAAAATGATAATCGCGTTTTAAAATATCAAGGAGACGATTTAGCTGCGATGCTCCATTTCCATATTTTTAAAAACCGGGACATAGACAAAATAGCTTACTTATATGGTTTGGCAACATCTCCGCAATATCGCAAAAAAGGATTTGCATGCGATGTTATTGAAAAATCACTTCAAGAACTATGGAATAATGATGTAAAAATCGTATTTTTGATACAAGAAAACAAAGATTTTAATTCATGGTATAATAAGTTTGATTTTACTCCATACACCGAAAGTCCATTATATTTTCACAGCCCTGATAATTTTGATTTTGGTACAGGCATAATAGAACAAAATTTTGGAATTTATAGAATACTGCATGCTTTAGATTATTTAAAGATATATGCAGCTAATCATCCTTTAACTAATTCAACATTCTACTTATCAGACACTTTATTTCCTAAAAACGACGGAACATACAAAATCAGCAACGGCATAGTCGAATACCAAGTAATGCAAACCACAGACTATATAATGCATCCACAAGATATTGCAAAACAGTTTCCTCCTGATAATGTTAAACTTGAATTTGTTATGTAAGTGATATAAAAAAATATCATTTGATAAGCTTATTCAAAAAAAAACACTATCTTTGTTGCTGTTAAGCGTTGGCTAAACTACTGCCAACAATGTTTCCAAAACTTATATATAACTTATTGATCATTTTTGCAATTGCAAAATCATTAAATTTTTATGGCTGAAGAAGAAGTTGTCAAGAAAAAACGGACACGCATTAAACGCATGCCCGAAAAAGTTGCCACAGCAGCAACACAAATAGAAGGTGCCACTGAGTTTGTAGCAGAATCACACGTTATAACAGATAATACACCGCCTATTCCATCTATTCCGATTTCAGACGAGGAAGTCGTTATGGAAACAATAGCAGAAAAATTGCGTAAAAGCAGTGAAGAAAAAGCAAGAAAAAAAGAAGAAACTATAGATGCTCCTGCTAAAGAGTCTGAAGTAATCGACGCTACTGCACCAACAGAAGTACCAGAAACATCCAACGAGCAAAACAAAGAATCTCACAAACGCCCTGAATTCAAACACAACCATAAACCAGAAGAAAAAGCATATGAATTTGACGATATACTTAAAGGTAGCGGTGTACTTGAAATAGTTCAAGATGGATACGGATTTTTACGTTCTCCTGAATACGACTATTTTTCATCGCCTGATGATATATATGTATCCCAATCGCAAATTCGTTTATTCGGTTTACAAACAGGCGATACTGTTGAGGGTCCGATACGTCCGCCTAAAGACGGTGAAAAATACTTTCCACTTGTAAGAGTTGATAAAATTAATGGGCGCGATCCTTCATTTGTAAGAGATAGAGTACCATTTGAACATTTAACTCCACTATTCCCCGACGAAAAATTCAAATTGAATGGAGGCAAGAGTACTTCGATGTCAACACGTATAGTCGATTTATTCTGCCCTATAGGTAAAGGACAACGCGGTTTGATTGTTGCTCAACCAAAAACAGGTAAAACTGTATTACTTAAAGAATTAGCCAACGCTATACTTGAGAATCATCCTGAGGTGTACATGATTATATTACTTATAGATGAGCGCCCTGAAGAAGTTACCGACATGGCACGCAGCGTTAGAGCCGAAGTTGTATCTTCAACATTCGATGAACCTGCAGAGAAGCACGTGAAAGTAGCTTCTATTGTACATGAAAAAGCGAAACGTTTGGTTGAATGCGGACATGATGTTGTTATTTTGCTTGATTCAATAACAAGATTGGCACGCGCATATAATACAACAGCACCTGCATCAGGTAAAGTTTTATCTGGAGGTGTTGATGCTAATGCACTACATAAGCCGAAACGTTTCTTTGGAGCTGCACGAAATATTGAAAATGGAGGCAGTTTAACTATTATTGCTACTGCTTTAATAGAAACCGGCTCTAAGATGGACGATGTGATTTTTGAAGAGTTTAAGGGAACAGGTAATATGGAATTACAGTTAGACCGCAAATTATCTAACAAACGTATTTTCCCTGCAATAGATATTATGGCGTCAGGAACACGTAGAGACGACTTACTATTAGACTCCAACACTCTAAGTCGTATGTGGGTATTAAGAAGACATTTGTCTGATATGAATTCTGTAGAAGCAATGGAATTTTTGAAAGACAGAATGGAAAAAACTAAGAATAATGAAGAATTCTTAGTTTCAATGAACGGATAAAATCATAAATTCTTGGAAAAATTTTTCAGGATACATAATTATTTGATCGAACACACACAATCGCCTGTTCCTCGGAAACTGATGGACGATATTGATTGGAATCACCGACTCATTGGCATTAAAGGATGTAGAGGAGTTGGTAAAACGACCTTTTTGTTAGAATACGCAAAAAGGTTTCCTGAAGAAAAAAAAGAATGTCTTTACATCAATCTTAATCAGTTCTATTTTACAGAATGCAACTTAGTTGATTTTGCCGGGCGGTTTACAGCCGAAGGAGGCAAAGTTTTACTTATTGACCAAGTATTCAAATATCCGGATTGGAGTTCTGCCATACGGCAATGCTACGATTTATATCCGCAACTGCATATAGTATTTACAGGTTCATCTGTAATGCGACTAAAAGAAGAGAATCCCGATTTATCAGGCTTAGTAAAAGTATATTATTTACAAGGATATTCATTTCGCGAATATCTTAATTTGATTGCAGGTTCAAACATAGAACCGGTAAGGCTTGATGACATTCTTCGGAATCCTAACAAATTTGCAGATGCAATAAAGAAACAAGTTGATCCGAGTATACATCTACAAAATTATTTGCATCACGGATACTACCCTTTCTTTCTCGAAAAGAGAAATTTCTCTGAAAATTTGCTCAAGACTATGAACATGATGCTTGAGGTAGATGTTTTATTGATAAAACAAATTGCTGTAGACTATTTGTGGAAATTAAGAAGATTACTATATCTATTAGCCATTTCAGAATCTTCTGTAACAAATGTAAGCCAATTAAGTAACGACTTAAATACATCACGTGCAACGGTAATGAATTATCTTAAATATTTAGAGGATGCACGTCTGTTGAATTTAATTTATGCACAAGGTGAATCGTTCCCTAAAAAACCAACTTGCGTATATTTAAATAATTCTAACTTACTATATGCCATATATGGAGCTGATGTATCTGCACAAAATATCAGTAAAACATTTGTTTTTAGCACACTACATGGGAAATGCAAATTAAGCAAAGACGCGAAGAAAACCAACATATTGGTTAATGGCATTTACCAAGTAGGTTTAAAGGATGAAGACACCATTATATGCACTGACAAATCAGGAAATAACACCGAAATTCCTATATGGTTATTCGGAATGCAATACTGATATTTAACGCAAGTATTGCTTAAACCCTTCGCTATAAACCTCGTGATGCACATTTGCAGAATCCGCAACAATCAAAAACCATTCTAAAGTATCCGGCGATAATTTTACCATCTTATCAATTTCAATTGTATCACCTATAACCATCATACTTGTTGCATAAGCATCTGCAATCATACAACTTGAAGCTAACACTGTTGCACTAAGTAACTTATGACTAGTCGGGTATCCGGTTCGCGGATCAATGGTATGTGAAACCTTGCGTTTTTTGGTTATGTAATATTGTCTATAATTTCCTGAAGTAGCAACACTTTTTTTTGTTATAAATAATGTTCTTTCCAATTCGCTGTTTGTTTGAGTAGAGTCGTCTATTGCTTTACTTATACCAATTACCCAATTATCTCCTTTTGGATTTTTACCCATTACAGTCAACTCACCACCTATATCAATCAAAAAGTTATTAATATTGTTTTTTTTCAGATATTCTGCCACTGCATCGCAAGCATAACCCTTTGCTATTGCACTTGCATCTAAACATGTTAATGGATTTTCTTTTACAATTATTGAATCTCGAAGGCTTACTTTATCATAACCTACATATAACATTATGCTATCTATTTCGCCTTGTGTACGACTATGTTTAGGATCATAACCAAAGCCCCATAAATTAACCAAAGGAGCTACAGTAATATCAAAAGCACCGTTTGTCTGTTTGGATACACGTATCGCAGTATTATATACCGTCACAAAATCGTCATTAAGTTTTACATTAACGTTCCTATTTATTTTAGACACAATTGAAGTACTATCGAATGTAGAGAAAGTAGAATTAATACCGTTAAGAACTTGTTCAATACCTGCCTGTAAATCTTCATCAGACTGATATGTTACTGCATAATAGGTACCAAATATTCTACCCACAGATTTTCTATAACTATTTTGTTGTTGCATACAGCCTACTAACATCAACAAAAACATCATAAATAGATACTTCCTCATAAAATTGATTTTGATGTGCAAAGGTACAATCATTTACCAATTTGTAGTATCTTTGTACTCAATTTAGCATTAAAAAATTGAATACAAAGAACTTTTAGCAGGATTATTAAAAAACCTACTTAAATTACATATATACTATAATTTTACTATAATCATGACAAAACAAAATATACTTGACAAAAGATATATGCGAATGGCTTATGTATGGGCAGAAAACTCATATTGCACACGACGCCAAGTAGGTGCATTATTAGTAAAAGACAAGATGATAATTTCTGATGGTTACAATGGTACTCCGTGCAGTTTTGAAAATATTTGCGAAGACGAAAATACAGGAAAAACAAAACCATACGTTTTGCACGCCGAAGCAAATGCAATTACAAAAGTAGCAAGATCGCACAATAGTAGCGAAGGAGCAACAATGTATGTTACAACTTCGCCTTGTATAGAATGTGCCAAACTTATGATTCAATCAGGCATAAAACGTGTGGTTTACGCTGAAGACTATCACATTACAGATGGTGTTGAATTATTAAAGCGTGCTCATATTGAAGTATGCAAAATAAATTTGTAATAATATGAATAATAAAAGAATTCTATATCCGATAATAATTGCTTTAGTACTTTGCCTCGGAATGATTATCGGGTCGTATATGTCAATAAGTACAAAAAAGAACGATACAGAATCATTTGATAATACGCAATCATCATATGATAAACTTAATGCCATATTAAATTTATTAGACCAATCGTATGTTGATAATATTGACAGGAACAAGTTAACTGAGGATGTTTTACCTGAAATACTTAGCAATTTAGACCCCTACTCTACATACATTCCTGCAAGCGAAGTTGAAGAAGCCAACGAGGATTTGGAAGGCAGTTTTAGTGGTATAGGCGTACAATTCAATATTCAGAACGATACTATTGTAATTGTTGATGTTATTGCAGGAGGTCCTTCCGAAAAATTAGGTGTACGTCCGGGCGACCGTATTGTTGAAGTTGGAGACAGTTCTTTTACAGGAAGTAAAATAAATAACAATAAAGTTGTGAAGACTTTACGCGGCGAGAAAGGCACGAAGGTAAGAATCGGAATTAAAAGGAATAATGTAAAGCAATTAATTCATTTTAATATTACTCGCGGTGATATCCCTGTTAATAGTGTTGATATTGCTTATATGCTTAATAGCAATACAGGATATGTAAAAGTGAGCCGTTTTGGAGCAAATACTTATCAAGAATTTGTAACAGAACTTATGATACTGAAAAAACAAGGATGCAAGAATTATATCATCGATTTAAGAAACAATTCAGGTGGATATTTATCTGCAGTTATTCAAATGGTGAATGAATTCTTAGACAAAAACCAGCTTATAGTATATACTGAAGGTCGTTCGTATCGACGTGAAGACGCCGTAGCAGATGGCACCGGTAAATTTGCATCAGTAAATGTATGTGTCTTAATAAATGAATGGTCGGCATCTGCAAGCGAAATTTTTGCTGGAGCCATACAAGATCAAGACAGAGGATGGGTAGTTGGTAGACGTTCTTTCGGCAAAGGTTTGGTTCAACAGCAGATACCATTAACAGATGGTTCTGAAATCCACCTTACTATTGCAAGATACTACACTCCTTCGGGCAGATGTATACAAAAACCATACAAGCAAGGAAAAATTGAGGATTACGAAAAAGAGATAGAAGACAGATATAATAAAGGCGAATTCTTCGCACAAGATAGTATCATCGCATCAGACAGTTTAAAGTATAGTACTCTTAAAGGAAGAAGCGTTTACGGAGGAGGAGGCGTTACACCTGATTTTTTTGTTGCACAAGACACAAGCATTTTTACTAAATTCTATATGGATTTGTTCAATACAGGTGTATTGTACGATTTTGCATTTAAATATGCCGACAATCATAGAAATGAATTGTCAAAATATAAAGATTGGAAAAATTTTCAACAATATTTAAAAACAAGTAATTATTGGACTGATTTTGTCATATATGTAGATTCAAAGAAAGTAATTTATACCAAAGACGACTTATCAAAATCGAAGGAATCAATAGAAAATATGTTACAAGCATATATTTGCAGAAACATATTAGGTGACAAAGGATTTTACCCTATTATAAATCAAAAGGATAAAACATTAGAGAAAGCCATACAAGTTGTTGAAACAGAAATAGAGTAATATGGATCCACTGATAATTATACAAAAATACTACGACCAAAATAGTAAATTATATAATATTTTAGTTAACCATAGTCGCAGTGTAGCCGATAAAGCTGCAAGTATCATTAGTAATCATCCTGAATTAAATATCGACAAGCAATTTGTAGAAGAAGCAGCTATGCTTCACGATATAGGTATTTTCAAAACTAATGCACCGGGAATTGAGTGTTATGGCACTTATCCGTATATGTGTCATGGGTACTTAGGAGCAGATATTCTATGCGCTGAAGGCTATAAAAAGCACGCTTTAGTTGCAGAAAGACACACAGGTACAGGACTTAAGTCAGACTATATTATTAAGAAAGGATTGCCATTACCCGACCGTCAATATTGCCCTATATCAATTGAAGAACAATTGATTTGCTTTGCAGATATATTTTTCTCAAAAACCAGACTAGGTGAAGAAAAAAGTATAAAAGAAGTAGAGGTATCACTCTCTAGATGGGAGGATACCTCTATGATACAATTTAAAGAATGGTGTAAATTATTTTTGTAATTACATTTTTTCAGGTACACTTATACCTAGTAATCCCATTCCCGATTTTACAACCTTAGCAACATTTCGCGAAAGTATCAAACGAAAGTTTCTTAATGCAAAATCTTCTTCTTTTATTATTTGACAATCGTGATAGAATTGATTATATTGCTTTACTAATTCGTATATATAATTAGCAATCAATGAAGGGCTATATTCGTCTCCTGCTTGTTTTATAACTGCAGGGTATTCTGATAATGATTGAACAAGTGAAGTTTCCTTTTCAGACAATTCCAAGTTTCTACTCATATTTGCATCTAAAACAATACTTTGTTCGTCTGCCTTACGCAATACAGAGCATATACGAGCAAATGTATATTGTATAAAAGAGCCTGTATTCCCGTTAAAATCAATCGATTCTTTAGGATTAAATGTCATATTTTTGCGAGGATCTACTTTTAAAATAAAATATTTCAAAGCTCCAAGACCTATTGTAGTTGTAATATCAGATATTTCTTTAGGGCTTAATCCTTCTAGTTTACCTAATTCTTTCGATATTTCAGAAGCGGTTGTAATCATTTCATCCATTAAGTCGTCAGCATCAACAACTGTTCCTTCGCGGCTCTTCATTTTACCCTCAGGTAGCTCAACCATTCCATAAGAGAAATGCACTAAACTCTTACCCCACGCAAACCCTAGTTTATCCAACAATAAAGACAATACTTTAAAATGATAATCTTGTTCGTTTCCAACTACATATATCATTTTATCTATCTTATAATCACCGAATCTAAGAGTGGCTGTACCTATATCTTGAGTCATATAAACTGAAGTTCCATCAGCACGGAGCAATAATTTTTGGTCTAATCCGTCTGCCGTTAAATCTGCCCAAACCGATCCGTCTTCTTTCTGTACAAATATGCCTTTTGACAAACCTTCTGCTACTTTATCTTTACCAACTAAATATGTTTCTGATTCGTAATATATTTTGTCGAATGATACGCCTAATCTTTTATAAGTTTCGTCAAAACCCTTATAAACCCATTCATTCATCGTTTTCCATAAATTGCGTACATCTGCATCATTTGCCTCCCACTTACGCAACATCTCTTGTGCCTCAAGCATCAATGGAGCTTGTCTCTTTGCATCATCTTCCAACATCGACTTTTCTTCCATCAATTGCTTAACTTCGACCTTGTATGCCTTATCAAAAGCAACGTAGTAATCTCCTACCAAATGATCTCCTTTTAAAGAAGTAGATTCGGGAGTTGCACCTGCACCAAATTTTTGCCATGCCAACATTGACTTGCAAATATGTATACCCCTATCATTAACTATATTTGTTTTTACCACTTTGTTTCCGTTAGCTTCTAAAATTTTAGACAAGCTATAACCTAACAAGTTATTTCGGATATGTCCTAAGTGTAATGGTTTATTTGTATTGGGAGATGAATATTCGACCATAATCAATGGCGAAGTTTCTGTGGCTTTCTTAAAACCGAAATATTCGTCTGAATCAATAGATGCCAATGTATCAACAAAACCTTTATCTGCCAATGTCAGGTTCAAGAACCCTTTTATTACATTAAAATCCGAAACCAAAGGACAATCTGATTTTAGTTTATTTCCTATTTCTTGAGCTGTTTCCTCCGGTTTTTTATGAGATATCTTTAACAAAGGGAACACGACTAAGGTCAGATCGCCTTCAAATTCTTTTTTTGTTTTTTGCAAAGACAAAATTGAAGCATCCACCTCTTGTCCGTAAAGTTGTTTTACAACGCTCTGAATATTTGCTATTAATTCCTGTTCCATATTATGTGATACAAATTATAGGACACAAAAGTACAAAAAAAAGAGCACCTTTCGATGCTCTTTTTTAATTTATGCTTATTGACTTATTTAACTTTATCAGCCAACTCTGCACCTGCTTTAAATTTAACAACCTTCTTGGCTGCAATAGTCATTTTTTTCTTAGTTGCAGGATTAACACCAACACGTGCGCTACGTTTAGCTACCGCGAAAGAACCAAACCCAACTAAAGACACTTTATCACCTTTTTTCAAAGATTGAGAAACTGCTTTCATAAAACCATCCAAAGCTTTTTTAGAATCAACTTTGCTTAAGCCAGAATTAGCTGCAATCGCGCTAATTAATTCAGTTTTGTTCATACTTTTTTCAATTTTAGGTTAACAAATAGATTTATTTATGTGTGATTTTTTGTAAGGTCTCGTACAACTACCTGCAAATATAATGCTTATAAATTCATGCGCAACTCCTATACTAAAAAAATACATTCAAAAATATAAGAAAACTAAATAATTAACTTTATTTTAGTATAAATTTTAACTATTGATTAAATGGGTTCTCTATCGTATAGGATATATTACTTAATGCTTGACATAATGAATTAAAATTATATTAATGCCACAAACAAATAACATATTATATCATTTGTAAAAAAATTCAATAAGATTTTTTTTACAAATATTTTGTAAAAAAAATGGTACAAAAAAAATAACACATTACTTCGGTATATGTAAACTTGTACAGATATTATAAGTTTACAAAAAAACATTAATTAGAAGGGTACTTCACTAAATTTTCATACTTTTGTAATTGCAAAAAACACAGAGCATATCATGGACTCATACAAACCTATAAACCCTAATTTTCCACCCGCTATCAAGAATCTTATAATAATTAATTTTATTTTCTGGCTAGCGTCGATTATTCTTCCAAAATATGCAAATATAGATATTGTGGATTGGTTGGGATTGCATTATTGGTTGTCGGACAAATTCAATCCGGCTCAGTTAATCACATATATGTTTTTACACGACACAAGCAGTTTTTCACATATATTTTTCAATATGTTTGGTTTGTGGATGTTTGGAAAAAACATTGAAATGTTTTGGGGTACAAAACGATTTCTCATATTCTATTTTGTAACCGGTATAGGAGCTGGTATAATTCAAGAATTAACTTGGATGGTAGATTATGTTCCCATTGTAAATGCAATAAATGAGTATGCATCAAGCAAGGATATTTCGCAACTGATGCCGTATCTAAAAAATATACAAGAAAATACTATTATTCCGATAGATCAACTAATGGATTTCAAGACTCAAATACTTAATCAACCTATTACAGTTGGTGCATCCGGTGCTTTATTCGGTATTTTATTGGCATTTGCAATGCTATTCCCACAGGCTAGAATGTTTATGATCTTTATACCAATTCCTATACGTGCTCCTTATTTTGTTGCATTTTACGCATTAGCAGAATTGTTCATGGGAATTGGAGGTAATGCTGACGGCATAGCACACTATGCACACTTAGGCGGCATGCTTTTCGGTCTTATATTAATATTAATATGGAAGAAGAAAGGTACTTTGTACCAATAAATCATGTCTATTGCATCTGAATTAAAAATTAGCTTTAAAGAAGGCGGATATTTAACTCGCCTTATATACATAAATGCAGCTGTATTTCTTGCTGTAAAGATCTCATTGATAGTATGTACACTATTCAATGTTCCTACATTATGGATACGTTTTATTGAGATGCCGGCATCACTATCCGTTCTGATTTACAGACCATGGACTATTATCAGTTATATGTTTTTACATACTGAGTTTTTACATATAATCTTCAATCTATTGGCATTATATTGGTTCGGCAAAATATTCTTAATGTTTTTCAATCAAAAACAAATTGTAGGAGTATATATATTAGGTGGACTTGGAGGGGCTGTTATATATCTTATCGGATACAACCTTCTACCCTATTTTGCACAGTCAGTACCAAATGCATATATACTTGGAGCGTCAGCATCAGTAATGGCTATTTTATTTGCTACTGTGGTATACAGCCCTAATTATGAAATAAGATTAGCACTTATTGGAAATGTAAGATTAAAGTACCTGGGACTTGCATTCCTTATTATAGACATACTTGGAATTACTGCAACAAATGCCGGAGGTAGTATGGCTCATTTAGGAGGAGCGGCTATCGGTTGTTTGTATGCATTAATACTAAAAAAACACAATATTGATATCAGTTTTCAGATAACACAAATAATCAACTTTTTTTCGACATTTTCATTTACAAAACCTAAAATGAAAGTAAGCACAAATAACAACTATAAGACTGATAAACAATGGAATATGGAACGCAAATCAAAGAATAGCCGCATTGATGAAATATTAGACAAAATCAAAAAATCAGGTTATGAGCAGTTAACAGAAGATGAAAAAAAAGAATTATTTGATTTGAGCAACAAAAAATGAGAACCATATTACATATATTATTTCTCATAATCAGCGTAATTTCATTTGGCGCGCTGATACTTACTGACTTTATTTCTTACATACAGCCCTCATCTGTTTTATCTATTTTTAGTTCGTTGAGCGTAGCTTTTCCTTTCTTATTTATTACAACGTTTTGTTTATTATTATTTTGGATTATTCAAAAACGATGGATCTACGCCATAGTATTATTTATCTTACTACTGATATCTACACCAAACTTATTAAAAGTTTATTCATTTAAACCTTCTAGAATTGAACAATCTTCTGAAGATGCCTACAGCATAGCTAGTTTCAACGTTCATTATTTCTCGTTTTTTGAAAAAAAAGATGGGGAAAGGCTTGGAATAAGTATATTAGATTCAATGTCAAAGTCAAAATTTGACATTATATGTATTCAAGAGATGGGGTATGAAAACACAGATAGATACACTCTCGAATATATAAAAAGGAAATTAAAAGATTATCCCTACATGCAAATAAGAAATGCTGACAATAATAGCCACTTTCGAAAAGCAATAGCAACATTCTCGAAATACCCTATTATTGCAAAACACAATATTGAATTTGATTCTAGATATCATTGCGCTATTGCGTCAGACATACTTATTAATAATGATACATTAAGAGTTATTAATTGCTACCTCGAATCAAACAGGTTAACGGAACAAGAAAAAGAGATATATCATTCTGATGATAAAGAAAATTTAATTAAAAGAATATACAAAAAACTAGGTAATGCGTCTATCAAAAGGAATGCACAAGCATCAAAAATAGCCTCATTCAGCAAGCAATCAAAGCTTAAGACTATTATCTGCGGTGATATAAATGATGTACCTACTTCGTATGTTTATAGGACCATACGCGGAGATTATGAAGATACTTTCTTATCTTTATGCACTGGTATGGGAAATACATTCCACGAAAAAATTTACAGATTCAGAATCGACTATATATTTACAGATAAAAGAATTACGCCATTGTCTTTTAGTATCGG
Source organism: Bacteroidetes bacterium ADurb.Bin302 (assembly GCA_002069025.1). The sequence continues at coordinate 17,712 of MWBK01000139.1, forward strand.
TAAACAAGATGATTCAGACCATTATCCGATTTCTATGTCATTCAAATTAAACTAATATGGAAAAACTACAAGCCCAAGTAAGTATCATAATGGGAAGCACCAGCGATTTACCTATAATGGAAAAAACTGCAAAAGTATTGGATGAATTTCAAATCCCATTTGAAATGAACGCACTGTCCGCTCATAGGACACCACAAGCTGTTGAAGAATTTGCAAAAAATGCAGAAAAAAGAGGTATTAAAGTAATTATTGCTGCTGCTGGTATGGCAGCTCATTTGGGAGGAGTTATTGCATCTATGACAACATTACCTGTTATCGGAGTACCTATCAAATCAAGTTTAGAAGGTATGGATGCACTATTGGCTATAGTACAAATGCCTCCGGGAATACCTGTTGCTACTGTAGGAATCAATGGATCAATGAATGCTGGCATCTTAGCTGTACAAATCATTGCTTTGCAAGATGAACGTGTAAACAAGCAACTAAAGGAATACAAAGAAAATCTTAAAAAGAAAATCGAAAAAGCAAACGAAGAACTTAAAGATATAAAGTTTGCTTATAAGACCAACTAAATTAATCTACGTAGTTATGTGCTATCAATTGGTACATAACTACGTTTTCAAAACCAGACTCTGTTCTGAGCCAATCTTTAAGCACACAAGTTCTCACAAATCCCGATTTTTCCAGCATCAAACATGATGCCTCATTATTTTCGGAAACTCTACAATACATTTGATGAATGTGCAAGAAGTCTAACACGTATCTACTTACAATTTCGATAGTTTGTATAGCATAGCCTTTTCGTTTATACTTCGGGTCTATTAGTATCCCAAACTCCAAACGACTATGGTAATGATCGATATTAAAAATATCGACTATGCCAATAGCTTGATTATCACAAATTCTTACTATTACTAATTTAAGCTCCTTAGTCTCGTATATATCAGACTGAGCTGCAGCAATATACTGTTTTAAAGCATAACGTGAATACGGAGCTATAGTTTGACCTTGTTTCCAATAGGCACTATCATTTTCCCAAAGGCTAAACATATCTATATCTTCAGGTTCCAACGCACGAAGCTTCAATATTTCGTTATCCAGTAGTTTCATATTGTTATGCTGAAATTCGGATGATAAATACAAATACGATTTACACCCTTGTTACTTTCTATTTTTTGTATCAAATCAGAATACGAATAATCTGAGCTTGAGTATGTTATTATTTCCCTATTATCTTTAGAACTTTGACGTATCTTTTTGGTAAAATAAGCAAACATTCTGAGCATGTTAGCAGCCATATTCACATTGTAATAAGCATATCTGCTTTTAGAATGTTTTTTATAATACAATATCATCGCATCAAAAAATGATGATATATATTTTTTTACATCACTCTTTGAAGATTCTCCTTTATAATGTAATATGGTTTCGGGATAATAGTAATTTTTTAAGCCTGATTGCAATATTCTGTACGACAAGTCAATGTCTTCGCCATACATAAAAAACTGTTCGTCAAATAACATTTCTTTACCTAATGCTTTTTTATTTAGCAACATAAATGCTCCGGCAAGGATTTGAGATTCTCCTGTTTGGTCATCACTCAATATTGTATTATAATACATATTGAAGAATCTTGAATGCTTAAACAATTTAGACAAGCCTGAAAACTTACAAAATGCAGCCCATAAAGATGGTATATTTCTTTTAGATTCAGGCAAAAAATTCCCGTCCGAATTTATCATTCTCACTCCTAATGCTCCAAAATCGGATGCAGTGTCTGCAAAATCACATACATGCCTAATACAGTTTTCTCCAATAATCACATCCGGATTCAATAATAACACATAATCACCTTTAGCCATTCGCATAGCTTGATTATTAGCTTTGGCAAATCCTACATTTTCGGCATTACTTATAAATATAGTTTTGGGGAAATAGCTTTTTACAAGTTTCTGAGATTCATCATTTGAGGCATTATCTACAACAAAAACCTCTGCATCAATTTCTGACAGAGACTTAGAAAGAGAATCCAAACATTGTAATAGATAGTCTTGTACTTTATAATTTACTATAACAACTGATAGTTTCATCTTTTTGCCAGCCACTCGCCAAAACGAATAATTAAATTTTTAGGCTTCGATTTTATGTATTGAGTATCGTAAACCGGTCGCGTTTGACCTTTTATCATGCCGTATATAACTCCCCAATCGGGTAATCCTCCAACATTTCGATCATCAATATATATATCGGCATTAATTTTTCTATTGCTCGCCTCATCATATTTTTCTTCAGGAAAATCATTATTAACTGCGTAAAATTCCAAACCTTTACTTAGACAATATTCAACAGCCTCATCTAATAATTTACCGGAACGCACAGACCAAAGTATCAATCTACATCCGGTTTCTGATTGTAAGCGTTTTAAAGTTTCTATTGCAAAAGGAATCTCTTTTCCTATTTTTGGATACTCATGCGTTACAATGGTCCCATCAAAATCAACCGCTATTGTCATCATGATTCTATCTCCTCATCTTCGTTAATATAATTATCTATTTTTGCCGGTGTCGGCTTGCTAAATATCAATGCAACAAAAGCTATCAAAAGGCAAAATAAACTAGATCTATCTCTTACAAAATAATACAAAACTCCTGATGCAAATCCGGGTATATAAAGTAAAATCATCTGAATTCTTGACCAATGTATATAATACGACAAATCAGATTTAATTTTAATTTTTACCGAATACAATTTTAATGCTGTAGGGATTAAGGCTAGTAATAAACATATCACTACTCCTTGCATTATCATAATGGTATTTGCAGATAAGCTAAGATTATTTGGTAGTAAATGAGCTATCACCAATTCTAAAACCAGTAAACCATAAATTGCATAGTATATTGCAAATAATTGTTTTTGGGCTTGCTTTTTATTCATATAATTAGTTTTTATAAGGTACTCTGTTTACTATAGATCGGCCTAATGTCAATTCGTCGGCATATTGAAGTTCATCACCCACTGCTATTCCACGTGCTATAGTTGTTAGTGTCAGGTCAAATTCAGACAATTTTTTAGAGATATAATATGCAGTAGTGTCACCTTCCATTGTGGTACTTAAAGCCATTACTATTTCTCTAACTCCGCCTTCAGACACCCGTTTAACAAGGCTATCGATTTCCAAATCATTTGGGCGTATTCCATCCATCGGAGAGATTACTCCACCTAATACATGATATAGTCCTTTGTATTGACCTGTGTGTTCAATCAACATAACTTCTTTAATTGTTTCGACCACACAAACCAAACCTGCATCACGTGTTAGATCTGAGCAAATTTGACAGACATCATTATCAGAGATATTTTTACATATTTTGCAATATTTGACTTCGTTTTTTAGCAACAATATTGATTGTGCAAAATCATCAACATCGTTTTTCTCTTGCTTTAACATATGCAAGGCTAGTCGGAGTGCAGTCTTCCTACCGATTCCGGGCAACTTGGCGAACTGATTTACAGCATTCTCCAGTAAAAAAGAAGGATATGATTGAATATCTGACATTATATTAAATAAGCTACAAATATAGTTATTCTTATAATTTCTAACAACAGATATAGGATTGAATATTAGTACTTTTAACTAAGAGTAGCACATAAGAAGAAATACTATCACGATTTCATGTATCGGCAGAAAAGACTCAATTTATAAGCATCCAACAAAAATAAAAAAGGAACATTCAAATATAGTAAAGCATAAATAAGTGGGTTGATTGCGTAACTTACATAAGCACATAAGTTTGCCATATGAAAGGATTTTATTTTGTTGTATATTTTAACCAAGCGCACGTTTTGTGGGAAATTGTCATTTTTCACCATATATGACAGATTTCTTACTGCTGTTGAGCATTGCTTCAAGAAACACTTATTAGATACCAATCTATTTTCCAATGGATTATTTATGTGGTACATAGGTACTCCATTTTGATATAATGCCCATGAAAACAATGCATCTTCGTAACCATAAGCAACTATTGTTTCGTCGAAACGAACTTTTTCAAAAACCTTTTTATGAATCAGAAAATTACCGGATAAAAATGTTTGGTATGGATGTGAATTTCTAAATTCTACAGGTCTGCATTCCCTTTTCAAACCATATAAGTAGCGCAACTTTTCGTTCCATGATGCATTGTCAGAATAACAAACTCCTCCATAAACAACTTTTTCTTTACCATCAATTTGGGCAACATAATCAGACAAGAAAGTATCTGAGACTATAACCGAATCGCAGTCCATAAATAACAAATAATCGTATTGAGCGTTATCCGACAAAATATTACGAATTTTTGCACGCCCCACGTTTTTGTCCATCTTTAAATAAACATCAGCAAGTGATGCAATTTCTTCATTTATAGATGTATACGAATAATCAGAGCCATCATCAGCTAAGACGATTTCAATAGGTATAGTAAGAGTAGACTTTTGTTTTATTAAATTATAAAAGAGCGGTCTAATGTCGTAATTATATATTGGGATGCATATAGAGAGCATGTCGTTTTCCACAAAAGTTTCACAAAAGTAAGTAAATTATTGCTCATACGAACAAAATATACGATATTTGTCAATAAAATAAGACATTCATGATTAAACATCTGAGAAACATAGTTTGTGTTGTTTTTGGATTATTATTTATCGCTCCTAATATGCAATCAGAAGAAGCTAACAAAAGTATTGGCATCTGCCTAAGTGGAGGTGGAGCTATTGGATTTACACATCTTGGCGTACTACAAGCCTTGGAAGAAAATAACATTAAACCTCAATATGTATCCGGATCAAGCATGGGAGCGTTAATAGGAACATTGTATGCAGCCGGATATTCTCCTTCAGAAATAATGGTTTTAGTAGAACAAAAGCAATTGTATAAAATAATTAATTTCGTATCATCTCCTAAATCAAGAAAAGGTTTGTCGAGCATGAAGAACGTACAAAAAATCTTGCTCAAATATGTCCCGCACAACAATTTCGAAATGCTTAATAAAAAACTGTATATATGCGTTGCTAATTTAACTACCGGTCAGTGCGAAATCATTTCAAGCGGTAAACAACTCAGCGAATATGCATGTGCATCAGCTGCAATTCCTGTTGTATTCGAACCACAAGAAATAAATGGCAGCCAATATGCAGATGGAGGTTTATTAAACAATCTACCGGCTGAACCATTAAGGCAAATTTGTGACGTAGTTATTGGTGTTGACGTACTTGAGTATCCGAAGAATAAAAAAATATCAGACAAAATGGAATCTTTGTATTTGTCTATATTAGTCAATAATGCAGAATCCAATTTACGTAGAAAAGAATTTTGTGATTATTATATAAGTTGCAATGGAGCAAGCAAATACTCTCTTATAGATTTCAAAAATTACAAGGAACTGTATCAAATAGGATACGATATAACAATTGAATATATAAAACAGCATCCGGAGATAAAAGATCTTGCCGGATATTAAAAAGAATAACTTAATACACAAAAGATTATGATTAAACACATTTCATCGTACATATGCATTGCATTAGCAGCTATTTTATTTACAGCTTGCAGTAATACCAAAATGTTATCATCTTGGAGAGCAGAATCAGTACCAAATAACACTATGGACAAAGTACTAATATTTTCGCTACTCGGCATTAAAGGGAACAATGATGTACAGGACGATTTTGAGGATGCAATTGTTTCAGATTTACACCGCAATGGTATTAATGCCTATTCAGCATACGACATTTATGGTTCAGCAGGTTTAAAAAGCAAAAGCAAAGAAACTCTTGCAAAAGAAATTCATGATGGTAACTATACAGGAGTAATGATAATAACATTGTTAGATAAAAAGAAAGAAACTAATTATGTTCCGGGCAGTACATACAATGTAGCCGTTCCTATAATGCCTTACGGATTCGGATTCTATCACTATTACAATTGCTATGGATATTATTATGACCAAGTAACTACTCCAGGATATTACACTACAGACACGGAATATATCCTTGAGGCTAGAATATTTAATACTCAAGATGCAAAAGACGCCATTTACATAGGTAAAACATCAACAATGAATCCTTCTGATGCGGAATCTATGGCGAAAGATTTTTCTAATACCATAACGCACGACTTATTCAACCAAGGTATCATTCAAAATAAGAAATATAAATCAGATACATCAAGATTCGATTATTAATAGTGAATAAATGTGTTTTTATCTGTAAATTATTTTAGCTAAAAACGGGTTAAAATGGCAATTATGTATAAATAAATGTTAAAATAATTACATTCGACTGCTTTTTTTTACTGAATAATTTGCAGCATATATCAAGAAACTTTACCTTTGCGTCAATATTAGTTTTCTTCGTAAGAAAAAGATTAAGAATTAAGATGGGGCAAGTGGTGATCAGGCGTGATCGCCACTTGTTTTTTATATATACCCCAAACAAAAAAAATAATCTAATAAACGAGCAAATCATTTTACTTTTCTGGCTATAATATCCATTATATTTACTAATTTTGCATCGTTAAAACTAAACTAAATAACAGCCCATGAAAGTCATGAAATTCGGTGGAACATCCGTAGGTTCTGCCCAAAGAATGAAAGAAGTTACAAAACTAATTTCCGACAAAGAGCAAAAAATAGTAGTTCTATCAGCAATGTCAGGAACAACCAACACACTTGTTGAAATTGCAGATTATTTATACAAAAAGAATTCTGTAAGTGCTAATGAGGTAATTAATACTTTGGAAGCAAAATATGATTCCGTAATCAACGAATTATACACATCTGAATCATACAAAGAACAAGCAAAATCCAGCATAAAGAAAAATTTTGATTTACTTCGTGCACTTGCTAAAAATAATTTCTTCACAGTATTTGAAGAAAAAACAGTTTTGGCACAAGGAGAATTAATGTCTACAGCTATGGTCAATCTTTATTTAAACGAGATTGGACAAAAATCAGTATTAATTCCTGCATTAGACTACATGCGCATTGACAAGAATAATGAACCTGATGCTGCATACATAAGAGAACATTTGGTAAAAGAGCTTGCTAAACATCCTCAAGATACCGATATATATATTACACAAGGTTATATTTGCCGTAACGCTTATAACGAAATCGACAACTTACAACGCGGAGGTAGTGATTATACAGCTTCATTGATTGGTGCAGCAATTTTAGCTTCTGAAATTCAGATATGGACAGATATTGACGGAATGCATAATAACGACCCTCGTTTTGTAGAAAACACAAAACCTGTTGCAAAATTGCATTTTGAAGAGGCCGCAGAACTTGCATATTTTGGTGCAAAAATCTTGCATCCTACATGTATTTTACCTGCAAAACTTGAAAATATACCCGTACGCCTTCTAAATACAATGGAACCTAACGCACCGGGTACGCTTATTTCAACTGATATAACAAAACACAAAATAGAAGCTGTTGCAGCAAAAGATAATATCACTGCAATTAAAATCAAATCAGGACGCATGCTTTTGGCATACGGATTCTTACGTAAAGTTTTTGATTGCTTTGAAATTCACAAAACTTCTATCGATATGGTTACCACATCAGAGGTTGGTGTTTCTGTTACAATTGACAACACAAAACATTTAGAAGAGATCGTCAACGATCTTAAAAAATTCGGTACTGTGACTGTCGAGAAAGATATGGTTATTATCTGCGTTGTAGGTGATATGAACTCAGAAAACGTAGGTTTTCAAGCTAAAGTTGTAAATGCACTTAAAGATATACCTGTACGAATGATATCTTACGGTGGAAGTAATTACAATGTATCTTTCTTGGTACAAGCAAGTGACAAGAAACGTGCGTTAAACTTACTTAGTGAACATTTATTCAATTAATAAAGTAAAATGATTAAAGGTAAATTCCCTATAGATAAGTTTAAAGGTATTAAAACTCCATTTTACTATTACGATTTAGGTTTACTTCGTCGCACTCTAGATATTTTAAAGGCAGAAACAGATAAGTACGGATTTACAGAGCACTATGCTGTTAAGGCAAATGCGAACCCTACTATACTTAAGATTATTTCGTCTTACGGATTTGGTGCAGATTGCGTTAGCGGTGGAGAAATAAAAGCAGCTTTAGAAGCCGGATTCCCTGCTAACCGCATCGTATTTGCAGGAGTAGGGAAAGCAGATTGGGAAATAGAACTTGGATTGGATAACGATATTTTTTGCTTTAATATTGAATCATTAGCAGAGTTAAATGTTATAAATGAATTTGCAGCTGCAAAGCACAAAGTAGCAACTATTGAAATTCGCGTAAATCCTGACATTGATGCCCACACACATTCAAAAATCACAACAGGATTACAAGAAAATAAGTTTGGTATTAATCTTGAACAATTAGATGATATAATTGAAACTGCAAATAAACTTAAAAATATTAATTTAATTGGATTACACTTCCACATCGGTTCTCAAATTACCGATATGAGTGTTTTTAAAGATTTGTGTTTGCGAGTAAATGAGATACAATACAATTTACTACAAAAAGGCATCCATTTGCAAAATCTTAATTTCGGAGGTGGATTAGGTGTTGATTATCATCATCCAAACCACTATAGCATTCCGGATTTTACAAATTACTTCGCAGTATTCAATAAATTAGTTGAAAGACGCGAAAATCAAGATATTCACTTTGAATTAGGCAGAGCTGTTATTGCACAGTGCGGTTCACTGATTTCAAAAGTCTTATACATAAAAGAAGGCGAAAAGAAGAAATTTGCGATTCTTGATGCTGGAATGACTGACCTGATAAGACCTGCGATGTATGATGCATATCATAGACCTGAGAATATTACTTCCGATTTAGAAATAGATACTTACGATATAGTTGGTCCTATATGCGAATCATCAGACGTATTTGGTAAAGACATTGAGTTGAACAAAACAAAACGCGGAGATTTAATTGCATTTAGAACAGCCGGAGCATATGGTGAAGTTATGGCATCTCAATACAATTTACGCGCAATAGCAAAAAGTTATTTCTCTGATACTTTATAAATATGGCATATAACTATCTTAACTACATTTTAGATTATTTTTACGGACTTCCAATATGGCTAGGTATTGTTATAGGATGTGCGTTTTGCTTCTTTATTATACAAATGGTTTATTATTGGGGATTTTTCACCAATATTTTTAGATTCAAAAGGAAATGTAGAAAAAATAAAGTAAGCTTTTTAGAATCTTTTCCACCTGTATCCGTAATAATTTGTGCCAAAAACGAAGAAGTCAACCTTAATGATAAACTTCCAAAAGTTCTGGAGCAGGATTATCCGGATTACGAAGTTATTGTAGTTAATGATAGCTCGTCTGACGAAAGCGAAGAGGTATTAGCCATAATGAAAACAAGATATGAGCGACTACACACTACTTTCGTTCCCGAAAATGCAAAATTCATTGATTCAAAGAAATTTGCTTTAACCTTAGGAATAAAAGCTGCAAAGAACGAAATATTAATCTTTACTGATGCAGACTGCGAACCTAGAACTGACAAATGGTTAAAAAATATTGTTAGGAACTTTACTGAGGATACACAAATTGTGTTGGGTTATGGTGGTTATAAACACAAAAAATCATTATTGAATTATATAATTGTATTTGATACACTATTTATTGCAATTCAATACCTAAATTATTCATTATCAGGCAAAACATATATGGGTGTTGGTAGGAATATGGCATACAGAAAGAGTATGTTCATAAAATCAAAAGGATTTACTGCACACCTTAATCTGCAATCAGGCGATGATGATTTATTTATAAATGAAACTGCCACCAAAACTAATACCCGTATTGAAATATCTCCGGATAGTATAACTATTTCAGAGCCTAAAGATACTTTTAGCATGTGGAAACGTCAAAAAGAACGTCACCTATCAACATCCGGCCACTATCGTTTTGGTAGCAAAGCATTAATTGGAGCAGAAGTTCTTTCTCGCGGATTGTTTTACGCATCACTCATTGCCCTAATAATATCTTTTGATTTAGTAGCATCTTATATTGCAGCTGGTATGTTTCTAATAAGATATATTACACAATATATTATTATAAATCTTACTGCTAAGCAATTAGGCGAGCGTAAATACTACATAGGCATACTTGCATTAGATATTTTACTTCCTTTAATAAATCTTAATATTCAAATTAAAAGTTTGTTTAGAGGTAAAGAGAAATATAAATGGAAATAAAGAAATACTAAATTCCGTCTTTTTACAAAACTTTCATACTACGATTTTTTTGTCTTTCAAGTAATTGTCGTATCTTTGCAACCCATGAAAAAGGTATGCTTATATTTATTATTCCTTTTGTTATGTACTTCTCCTGTTTACGGAAGTGCATACTCTAAGTTGCTGAAAAGCCCTGATACCGAATTAAAGTATAACGCGGCTTTAAATTACTATGAAAAAGGAGATTACACTAAAACGATTACTCTACTCGAAGATATTTCACGCACATACAAAGGAACAGAAACAGCCGAAAATATTTTATATGTTTTATCTTCAAGTTATTTTAAGAAAAAAGACTATATATCTGCATCACACTATTACAACACCTATGTAAATACTTATTTACGTGGTTCTCATTATACGGAATGTCTGTTTATGCTGGCATATTGCTATTACAAACAATCTCCACACCCTGAATTAGACCAAACAGAAACTTTAAAGGCTATTGAAAGATTTCAAATATATATCAATCAATTTCCCAACGATTCGCGCATACCTGAAGCTAAAAAAATGCTAGGCGAAATGTACAACAAATTGGCTGATAGAGAGTTATATAATGCACGATTATATTATAATTTAGGCAATTACAAGGGAAACAACTATAGAGCAGCTATTGTTACGGCTCACAATGCTATGAACGATTATCCTGATTCTCCTTACAAAGAAGAATTTGCTTTAATTATTGTACGTTCAAAATATAAGGAAGCTGTAAATAGTGTACAAAAAAAGGTAAAAGACAGAAGTGAGGATGCTTGGGACGAGTGCTATTATTTTTTACAAGAATACCCTGAAAGCAAGCACAAAAAAGAGGTAGAAAAAATTGCCTCAAGCCTCAACAAAATAATCAAACCAACAGAAGTAGAAACTAGTTTAAAATAAAAGCCATGGATTACAAAAAATCAAACGCATCTCTTTCAACTATCACACGTGATGTAAATAATTTGTGCAAAAACACAGCTAATGTTTATGAAACCGTTGCTATTATTTCAAAACGTGCTAATCAAATTAGCGTTGAAATAAAGGAAGAATTAAAACGCAAACTAGAAGAGTTTTCAAGCAACAATGTAGACAACTTGGAAGAAGTATTTGAAAACCGCGAGCAAATAGAGATTTCAAAATACTACGAACGTTTACCAAAACCAACATTGCTTGCTACTCAAGAATACATTGAGGACAAAACTTATTTCCGCAACCCTGCTAAAATTAAATAATAGTTGCAAGGTAAACACATCGTTTTAGGTATTACAGGTAGTATTGCCGCATATAAGGCAGCATACCTAGTACGTGGTTTTATAAAAAAAGGCGCGGAGGTCAAGATCATTATGACCGAAAATGCTAAGCAATTTATAACTCCACTAACTATGGCTACCCTATCTCAAAACCCGATTGCAGTAGAATTCTTTGATCCTACAAACGGAGAATGGCATAGCCACGTAAAATTAGGTCTGTGGGCTGATGTATTCCTAGTTGCTCCGGCAACTGCAAACACCTTAGGTAAGATGGCAAATGGCATTGCAGACAACTTACTCACCACAACGTTTTTGTCAGCTAAATGTCCTACCGTAGTCGTTCCGGCAATGGATGTAGATATGTATTCACACCCTGCAATGCGTAATAACTTAAATGCTTTACGTAATATGGGAGTCGGCATCCTAGAACCTGAAACCGGAGAATTAGCAAGTGGTTTACTAGGCAAAGGAAGAATGCCCGAACCTGAAACAATTTTAGAGTACATGGAATCTTTTTTCAACAAAGAACAATCCATGTCTAAAAAAAAAGTTCTGATAACAGCCGGTCCAACCTACGAAAAAATTGATCCGGTACGCTTTATTGGCAACTATTCAAGCGGCAAAATGGGCTATGCACTTGCCGATGAATGTGCAAAACAAGGAGCAGAAGTTTGTTTAATATCTGGACCTGTTAGCATCAAACCCACACAAAATAATATCAAGGTTATATCTGTTGAATCTGCAAACGAAATGTATACAGCTGCCATTGAGCAGTTTCAACAAGCAGATATTGCGATTTTGTGTGCAGCAGTTGCTGATTTCACGCCAGAGAACAAAGCTGACAACAAAATAAAGAGGGGTAAGGATGGTTTAACTTTAAATTTAATACCAACACAAGATATTGCAGCTGAACTTGGGAAATCAAAGAAATCAAATCAAATATTGGTTGGTTTTGCCTTAGAAACCAATAACGAAACTGCCCATGCAATTGACAAGTTAAAGCGAAAGAATTTGGATTTTATTGTTTTAAACTCACTGAATGATGAAAAATCATGCTTTGGACATGATACGAATAAGGTATGTATTATTGACAAAAAAGGAGAAATAAACAATTTCCCATTAAAGAATAAACAGGAAGTAGCTAAAGATATTATCAATAAAATCACGACATGGAAAGACTAAGAACATTATTTTTGATTCTTGCAAGTATCTTGATTGTCGGTATAGCACAGGCTCAAGAGTTAAATTGTAAGGTAACAATAAATTCTGACCAGATTCAAGGCACAAACAAATCTGTATTTGAGGCTTTACAAAAGGCTGTTACTGAGTTCATGAACGAAAGGCAATGGACAGATTATGAATATCAAGTATCTGAACGCATTGAATGCTCTCTTTATATAGTAGTTAAAACATATTCAAGCAACACATTCTCTGCCGAATTGCAAATACAAGCAAATCGTCCTATTTATAATAGCTCATACAAATCTCCTATATTCAGTTTCACTGATAAAAACTTTAATTTTAACTACACCGAAGGCGACCCTCTTAATTTTGATGCTACAAGTTTTGGGAATAACTTAACTGAAGTATTGGCATACTATGCATATATAATTATAGGAACTGATTGCGACTCCTTTTCAAAACTAGGTGGAACTCCATTCTACAGAAAAGCAGAACAAATTGTAAATCAGGCACAGAGTACTAACGAATCAGGATGGAAGGCTTTTGAAGATAACAAGAATCGTTACGCTCTAATTAACAATATATTAGACGAAGTAGTTACCCCATATAGAGAGTATTTTTACACCTATCATCGCCTTGGTTTAGATGAAATGAGTTTATCTGCCGACAAAAGTAGAACCCGTATTGTTGAAGGCCTGCCTATACTTAAAACAGTTTACAAGTCAAGACCATCTGTTATTATAATCAACGAATTTGTTGAGACCAAGATGGATGAAATAATCAACATCTACTCAAAAGCTTCAAGCCAGGAACGTAAAGACGCCTATGAAATTCTGAGCTACATAGTTCCTACTATGCAAAATAGCTTAAGCGCCTTAAAATAATTTTTTCATGCTTCGTAGTTTGCACATAGAAAATTATGTTTTGATCAAATCCCTAGATTTGGACTTTAAAAGTGGATTTTCTGTTATTACCGGTGAGACGGGTGCAGGAAAATCAATTCTATTAGGTGCACTAGGTTTAGTTTTAGGAAACAGAGCCGATTTAAAAACCATTTCCGATGGTCAAGAAAAATGTGTAATTGAAGCCGTTTTTGATATATCAAACTACAATATTAAAAAGCTCTTTGAGGATAATGATTTGGATTATTATGACGAATGTATATTCAGAAGAGAGTTATTACGCAGCGGCAAATCACGTTTATTTCTTAACGACACTCCTGTAAGCATATCTATTTTAAAAGCCATAGGCGATAAACTAATAGATATCCACTCGCAACATAGTAACCTGTTACTTAAA
>MWBK01000140.1 GCA_002069025.1 Bacteroidetes bacterium ADurb.Bin302
CTCTTTGCCGGTAATAAGCATAAACGCAGCTAATGCTATTTGTTATGGTAATAATGCTTCATTAACTGCTTCGGGCGCTAATACTTACATTTGGAATGGTAGTATTCCGGGAGCTAATTATCAACCTACTATTACTAAAGATTCTACATTTACCGTTATTGGTACGGACCTTAATAATTGTCAGAGTTCGGCTACAAAAACCATTACCAAAATCGATTTACCAATCCTTACACATACAGGTAATGATGAAATTTGTAAGGGAGAAATGGCAATAATTACTGTTTCCGGAGCAAGTACATACCGATGGAATGAGAATGCAACAGGTAATAGTTTTGCTTCAAATCCTATACAAGACACTTTATTAATAGTGACCGGTACTCTGCAAGGATGCTCATCAACAATTAATATTCCTATTGTTGTTAAGCAATTACCTTCAGTTTATATTTCGGGAGTGGATAAAATTTGTTTTGGAAATTCAGCAACGTTAACAGCAAATGGAGCAGATACATATCTTTGGAAAGATGCAGCAGGAAGTACCGGTAATTCGATTGTTGTAAATCCTTTAAATTCGAGTATTTATAATGTTACCGGAACATCCAGTAATGGCTGCTCTTCAGACGCAGAATTTACACTAAACGTAAATCCTTTACCCATTATAAGTATTAACGCACCAAACGCCGTTTGTAATGGAGCAATTGCTACGCTAAGCGCATCGGGTGCAAATTCATATGTTTGGAATGGTAATATTCCGGGAGCTAATTATCAACCTACTATTACTAAAGATTCTATATTTACAGTTATCGGTACTGACCTTAACAATTGTCAAAGTTCGGCTACAAAAACCATTACAAAAATTGATTTACCAATCCTTACATATACAGGTAATGACAAAATTTGTTTGGGTGAAACATCTCGAATTACAGTACAAGGAGCTAGCGCATATAGATGGAATGATAATAGTGTTGGTAGCATGGTTTCTATAAATCCTAAACAAGATACACTATTAATTGTATATGGAACAACTCAAACTTGTTCATCAAGCATTGAAATTCCTATAACAGTATTGCCTCTTCCATCTGTATATATTTCAGGTTCAAGCGCTATTTGCTTTGGAGAAGAGACAATTTTAACTGCTAATGGTGCTGACACTTATTTATGGAAAGATGCAGCATCACACACCGACAAACAAATAACCGTATCTCCGGTAAGTACGGCGCAATATAATGTAAGCGGCACTGATACCAATGGATGCTCATCTGATGCGGAATTTTTATTGACAGTAAATCCATTACCCGAAATATCGATTGATGCTCCTAATGGAACTTGCGACGGTTCTACAGCAACACTTGTCGCTTCCGGAGCCGCATCTTACATATGGAACGGAACAATAACAGGAGCAAACTATCAAGCGGTTATTACCAAAGATTCTTTATTTACCGTTGTTGGTACTGATATGAATAATTGTAAAAGTTCAGCTAGTACAACAGTTCTTCGGTTATCTATACCTGTATTATCTTACACCGGTGAAACAACAATATGCCACGGCGAAAAAGTAATTCTACAAGCAGATGGTGCAAATGCATATCAATGGCATGATGGAACTATAAATAGTAATTATGTAGCGAAACCCGAATACAGCACAACATACTCATTTACCGGCACAACGCAAGGATGTTCTGCTCAACTTACAATACCTATTGTAGTTAAATCATTACCTGTTATTGAAATTATAGGTAAAAACGAAATTTGTATGCTAGAAAGCACTATCCTTACCACACAAGGTAATGTAAGTTCATACAAATGGAATACAGGTGATTTGACGCAAAGCATAGACGTATCACCATTTGTAACAACAGATTACATTGTTACAGGAACTGCTGCTAATGGTTGCGCATCAACAGATACCTTTAGAGTAAATATTAACATTTTACCGCACATCACTATTGATGGTAATCGCGATATATGTTATGATAGCTTCACAGAATTAAAAGCAAATGGTGGTTCGTATTATTTGTGGGATGGCAATTATGCAGGCAATACATTATATCCGCATATAAGCCAAGATAGTACATTTACAGTTGTAGGTTACGATGATAAGGGATGCCAAAACAAAGCATCATTTAATATTCATTGTTTGCCAATACCGGAACTAATACCACATGGATCAGATTCTGTATGCGTAAAAGAAGAAGTAACTATAAGAATGTCCGGTGCAAGTTCGTACGAATGGCAAGATGGCTCAACAAATGATTACTACACAACCATATCGGAGCCGGGTACTGAATTTTGGGTAACAGGAACTTTAAATGGATGCGAAAGCACACTATATATTCCTATTTATACCAAGAGTGCTCCTACAATTTGGGTTGACGGTAAAAAATCTATCTGCAAAGGCGATACTCTGACATTAACTGCCAAAGGAGCTGAAACATACAGATGGAGCAACGAAGTATATGAAGATTCTGTAGTAATATCACCTAATTATTCGACTCAATATAGTGTTGTCGGAACAGGAGATAATGGATGTTCCAACACATACACGTTTGACCTTACCGTTAATCAATTGCCAACAATAACAATTACCGGTGATGAAGACATTTGCAGAGACGGCTTAGCTACATTAAATGCTTCGGGAGCAGAAACCTATCATTGGAATGATGCTGCAATGAGTTCAGGACCTACCATGAAAACAATTCTTTCGCAAAGTAGAACATTTAAAGTTGTTGGTACTGATAATCTAGGATGTTCAAATTATGCATCACATTTTGTTTATGTAGTACAAGAGCCTATTGTTTCTTTTGATGGAGATACGATAACATGCCTTGGCGATTCGATAGTATTATTAGGGCAAGGTGCTGCAAGCTACAATTGGACCTATGGCGG
>MWBK01000141.1 GCA_002069025.1 Bacteroidetes bacterium ADurb.Bin302
ACGATCAATCTTCATTAATTCGTTTGCTAATATTTCTTGATCTTTTTTCTTCTGATAGCAACTCTTACCGAAGCGATATGCAATACCAACCTTAATGCCGACATTCATAGTATGAACTTCGCCTACACGATTAGTTGTAATAACTCCTGAATATCCTTCTAAATCAGCAAAAGGTTTGTTTTGAAATTTAACATCATTAATACCATAAGACCCTTGTATTGCAAGATTCAGCAACCAATGTTCGTGAAATTTCCAATCGGCACCAATTTCACCAACAACACCAAATGTATGACCGATAACTTTGTCTGTTGTCGGATTGCTATAAGTATCGTAAGTACCTAAACCTAAAGTAGGAGAGTCGTCAATAATAACATGGCTTACAGGGAAATCAGCGTAGCGAGTATATTCACCACTTATTTTTTGCACTGTATTTACGTTCCATCCCATATTTACACCCATTGCTGCTCTAAAATCCCATTCTTGGGATAAAGGAATAGAAAGTTGCAACTTTATAGGTGTTTGGAGGTAATCACTTATTTGACGTTCTGCCATATTTGATAACTGAACAATAGTATATGGATTTCCTTCCGGATACATAAAGTCACTAAAATCTATATAATTATCTTCAGAATATACATTGTCGAAATTATAACTTCCAACATAACGCATCCATTCCAAACCCACACTGATACCAATATTCTTGGTTATCCAATACGTATAATCAAATCCAACTCCACAATTAATGTTACCTACACTATTTCCTTCTTTCCCTTTATATGTTAGCGCTCCATAACCTGGTGTTGCATATATTGAGAATTGATGAGGATTGTAGAATAAACTGCTATCAACTTTAACCGTTTTGTTGTATTGATAGTCGCGTAAAAGTACACTTTCCAAAGATTCTATTTCTTGTGGTTGAGCTGCACTTGCAATTATGCAGGTGGAAAATCCTGCTATTATGGATAATATTATTTTTTTCATAAACTTATTCATTTAACTAATAACTTGTAATTGATTGATTTTCCTTCTGAATCTACAACGCATACTGTAAATCTACCATTGTATGGAGGTGCAGTAATATTTAATTTACCATTCTGTTGATTAACATTCGATTCATATATAATCCTACCGGTTTGGTCAATAATGTAGTAATAACTTATAGAATTAAAGCCGGTATTAATTGTGACCTCACCATTAGCATAAACAGGATTTGGATATATAGTGCCCTCATTTGCAAAGTAGCGTGATAGAACAACATCCATACCATCATCTAATTTTATCGTTACAACATAGGTACCTTCAGGAATCGGTTCTCCAACTTCTACATAATATTTATGTCCGGCAAGTTCGGAATCATTGTGATACCAAGTGTAATACCCATTTTCAAGTAATTCAGAACCGGTAGAGTTGTGTACTCCAAGGTGTTTACCTAACATTACTCTAATGTCTGTATCTGCGGGCAAAGTGCGTGTAAATTTGCTATACAAAGTAACATCTTGTAAGCCTAGCTCATCTGTGTTGAGAATTTGCAGTTCAAGACTTTCATCTATAAACCATCCCCCAAAATCGTAAAATGGACCGGCTGCCATACCATTAATAAGATTAGCTTTTGTTTCGATTGTATATTCCATAATCAAATTGCTTCCGTTGTTTAACTCAACAACTTCGGTTTCGTAGGTGATGTGGTATACAATGGCTTCAAAGTTTGCAACAAGATTACGAACTCCATCAACTGTGTATGTATATGTATTTTCTGTTGAAGCGATTCCTTCATCATCAGTCCAATTGATAAATCTGTAACCCAAATTAGGCCATGCTGTAACAGTAACTTCTGTTCCGTATTTGAAATTGCCCTCTGCTTCAACTGTGCCTCCGTTTGATGCCGTAACAGTAGTTGCGTATTGTTCAATTGTCAATATAGCAGATACCAACTCAAAATAGTAATTATCAGCTTCATCTCCTTCAGGTATTAGTAGTGATTCGCCCAATTCACGGCTAAAATTATTGATCTTTGGTGATACGTAGCCGGCTGCATTTTCATCATTTTCATCATTTTTAAATCCTTCTGCAACAACACTTAAATCAGGAGTCTGGTCATATGTTATGGTTTGTGTCTTTGCATAAACAAATAATTTAGCACGTCCTACTTCTAATGTACCATTTAAGTATTCAACTGCATAATTTGATAAATCGGTACCTATAGCGTTACTAATAGTAATTGTGTAAGGAGATCCGGCCACATCTGCTTCTTCAGGATATCCTTCGCATGATAAATCTACAGAACTAATTTGCTCATCATTCTTTAAACCACTTATGGTAACCTGATCAAGGCTTGTTTCGTACAAATCTCCGTATAATTTGGTATCATCTAAAGCAGTTATGGTAAGAGAAGCCGGAATTACTGCCAATGTGCCGTTTATATATGAAATGTCATAATTATCCAAACCTGTGCCTTGTGCATCTTTCGGAACTATTTGGTATGGAGAACCAAGTACACTTGCTCGTGTATCTAGCGCCTCTATCGATTCTAATGTTATAGAACTTACGGCATCTGTAAATTTAAGTCCCTCAACAACATATTCATTTTCATCTATTACTAAGACATCTCCATAATACTTGCTTTGGTTATTGGCTGTTATGCTTAGAGGAGCTTTTTGTACTTCAATATCAATTTGTGTAGGTGTATCAGGAACACAACTTTCTAAAGTCTGATAAGTTACGCTGATACTTTGAATATTATTAATATCGTTCCATCTTACAACTACTTCGTTATAACCATTACCTCCGGATACTATTGTACCACCACCACTAATTTGCCACTCGTAATCATATTGATTAGCAGCTGTCGAATAAGTAATATCATATCCGTAGTATGGTGTTACCGAACCGGTGATTACCGGAACCGGTTTTGTTCCCATAGAGCCTGTGATTTCTACAGATTCTTCTTCTATACTTCCATTCGGATTAGGGGTAGTAACAACTAATGTTCCATTAACTAAACCAGAAGTATTGCTTTTTAAACGAATAAATAATGAGTTGCGTACTTCGTGTTCAGTTTGAGCTAAATAAATCTCATTAGTGTATCCCTTCTTCTCTGATGTTGATATTTCATATCCTTCGGGAGCGGTAATTGTAATATCGTCGATTAGTTGCTCTCCTGAAACAATGAACGATTGTACGGCTGAAGGTGTATTGTCGCATGAGTAGAAAGGTTGGAAGTTATGCTCAATACTTAATTGTGGGTCAAATGTTTCATATATAGCAAATATATCAGTATCTGATTTGATTTCAGAATTGAAATCAAAAATGATACCACCGCTTGCTTGTGTATACCAATCATCAAATACTAAACTATAATCGGCAGATGTAGGATCGGTTGGTCTAATTGCATTTTGCCCATCTTCTACATTTTGTGTTTCATGTATTTCACCCTCATTATAGAATGTTACTTTCCAATTCGTTGTTGGATCGGAAAAATGAGCATAAAGATTTAAATCAGCATTAATAGCTGTTGAAAAATTAAAAATTGTACCACCGCTTGCCTCTGTGTACCATCCTAAAAATGTTTGGCTCGGTGTCGGAGGTGTAGGGTCGCTAGGTTGAGTAACGGTTTCTCCTTCTTCAACCGTTTTTATTTCATGTACAGTACCTTCTGAATAGAATGTTACTATTTTTTGTGGTGATACTATTATGCTGCCTATTTGCGATAAATAAGATACAAATCCGACTTCAGGAGTGTATTCAAAATAGTCGCCCTCATTATAATCTTCAGTGGTTACGACTGTTCCGAATATACCTTGTTGTGTATAAAATAGTCCGGGTGCTGAAGCTCCAACTCCTTGTATACTTCCATTTTGTGATATGGTTTTTACATAGGTACCGTCTGCTTCAAATAATTTAAGTAAAATACGTAATTCCGAATTAGTATTTAAAACATCGTCATAAATTATGTATGTAGTTGGACCTACTGCATTATCTAAGAAAAATTGTACATATCTATCATTATTTGTACCCCAGTCAATTGGAATATCAGGATCACGTCCGTATGAAATATCATAAGCGCTTCGGAAGTCATATAGAAACCATGATTCACCTGCCTTTGCATTTGCAGGATCTCTATTACAATCCCAGGTATGAGACTTGTTGTAATGATTTTGAAACAGTAAGATTTGTGAGTTAAGTTTGTCTAATTGATTTTGTGTTAATTGGGCGTGTGCATTAAAGCTTATCGCACCAAAAACCAGTAGAATCCAGAGTAAAATGTCTTTTTTTCATAAGCATGGTTTTATTTTGTTTGTATTAACTTTCAGTACAAAATTAGTTTAATAAAGTAAATCAAATGTAGTCGCTATTGTGATTTTCACATAAAGTTATCAGTAATTAAAACAGTTATTTTTTCACTTAAAAGTCTTTTGTATAAGTGCGAATAGAGTATAATAAAATATATTCATTATCTATTGCAGTATCTTGAATATATAAAAGCCCCCAAAAGTTTTGCTTTTGAGGGCTTTATAATAGATTCCTAATGGAATCTATTGGTTAAATTAATTCACAATACTATTTAACTAACACCTTGGTATTGTTGCCATCCTGTATTACAATGTAAATATCTTTTGTGTCAACTGTTACACAAGTGCCATTACCTACAACCTTACCCATTACGTTAATAACCTTAGCCGGTATATTAGAATAGATGTTCATACCTTTAACATATACAACTGCATCATCTTCGTTTGAATTTATTTCGGTAGCAACATTGAAGATAAGTTCGTATGTCTCTATTCCTGTTTCCATATTAACTACAGACTTTAATGTAATCTTGCTGTAATTAGTTTCTTGGGTAACTTTGAAATTATGGTCAAATGTTCCATCATCTGTAATGTTGTCTGCATCACCCGAAATGGTAACATCTGGATATCCTAAGTTTGTTCCTGTCCAACTATGGTCTTGACGAATCTTGAATAAACCTTCTAATATAGATATGTTATTAATATCATAAACGTTGGTACAGGTAGAGCCATCAGATTCTTCTTCGTTGAATATAAAATCAATATCTGTTTCCCAATCGCCAACAGCAGTTCCGATTAATGACCAATTCTTAGGAGTGCAAACATCAATAGCATCAAATGCTTGTTCTTTTTGAGCTGTTTCTTCTTCATATGTAGCAACTGCTTTAACTGTATAGCTTCCAACAGCATCAGGAGTGTAAGTATTACCGGTAAGTTCAGCATAGTCACCATCTTCAAATTTAACTGAATAAACAATAGTAGG
>MWBK01000142.1 GCA_002069025.1 Bacteroidetes bacterium ADurb.Bin302
TTCTTCTCTCTGTTTAGATGTAACTCTAATTACAAGCTCATCCTTTATTTTTGCAAAAGTGTACTCTTCAGGAGAATCAATCACCTTTGAAACTATACGTATTTTTCTAATCTCCTCAGTCAATGGGTTTTTTGTTTCAATCGATGGACTTATATATGTCCTATCTGGTCGCTTATTATTGAATACTTCAAAATCGTCTGTCATGTACTAATATTTTTATTCATGAATTACACACATAACGGTAAATTGTATGAGTAGTGGCAGATTGCGTGTTAGTTTCCTGTCAAATCGCTATGCAGTTTGAGCGGGTAAAAAAACCTTGATACTTACTACATCACCTGCCATTATTTTTATGAACCCCAGATTTCAAGTGTTGCGAGGCTACTCAATATTCTTTCATACATCGGAATTGCCAATTCATAAACATTGTTATTGTTTCGATCTCGTTTTGAAACTTGAGCTATATCAAATCCTGGTTGATGCAATATTATATTAAACTTCCATTCATTTAACCTATAATCATCCGAAAGAGCGTTCCAAGTCGCTTGATTTGTCAATATTAATTCCGAGTTACCTTGTATTCGCTCATTTAATCTATCAATTAGTGATACTGAATACACCCAATGAATACTTCTCATGGCTTGTGTAAATAGGATATCTGCATCGGCCTTACGTCTGCCAGGTGCATCACCATGGGACGCTTTACAATGTATGAAATGAATGACTTTCAAATCGTTTTGAAACCAAATCAGGTCTGCTATTTCATGAGAACCATCGTCAAGTATTAAAACATCACTTCCAGTATTGAAATCAGGCCTAATTAGTTCTACGGTTTTATTAATTACAGGGATGTCATTAACGGCATTTGTGTCATACTTTTCGGCGCATATATTACAATTAGACCGATCCTTAATTTTCCAAATATCAGGGGGCAACTTTTCTATTGATCTATTAGGAGAAATTTTATTCCTACCTTCAACTACTTCTCCATTAGGCATAACTAGAGCAGAAAAATATTCATTCAGAATGTCCCCAAGTGGTTTATCAATAATATCTACTTCGTTCCTGTCTGCCCTCACTCTTATATTTTCTTCAGCTGCTATCTGCCATATAGGTTCTCGTTGAAGATTCATTGTTAAATCACATTCAAAATCATCAATTTTTAAAGTACATTTTAGTTCATTATTATCTACATCTAATGATTGTGGTGTAATTTCTGGTATAATATTTCGTTTAGGCTCACCACCAGCAACATGTATAATAGTTGAATAAGATCTAAAGAATAAATCATTTGGAATTACTGCAATTGGTAATTCATTAATTGTATCAATTGGTTCCGATTTAGCAAGAAATGATAAACCAGGCAAAACATTTATTTGAGGCCCTCCATGTATTAAATTTGAAAGAGTTATACACCAGTTTTTAAACTCTTCTGCAGTTCCTCTTTTCATAGCCCAAACCCTTCCTCTTTTTGTTGCAAGTCCCCAAGTTCTATCTCCGTCAATTTTTAAGAGTGCATGCCCTGTGCTAAACACTCGTCCCTCACTCGCCCGAACAGATGCTTGAACACCACTACCGATAACTGTTTTGTAGGATGGTTGTGAAGCTCCTTGTAAAACAGCATTTTTAAGTCCAACCATAATATAGTCGCGCTGCCTAAACTGTGATAAAGTTTTATAAAGTCTGCTATGGGGCAATCTTTTAATTTCAGATTTTATAATTTCTTTTTTGAATGATCCAAGTGCTTCTTCACTTGTGGTTAATTCAAAAAGTAAGTTATTAGGTGAATGATGATAATAAATATGAACGTCTAATAAATCTTCTATATGTATTTCTCCATTTGCCCACTCCAATGGTTTGTCATGTGCCGTTATTATAATCAACGGAGAATCTTCATCTTGTTGTTCTATCCTTAAGATTTCAAATGGTGATTTAGAGCTTATTTCCTCTTCATTTTCAAATGTGAAATTATCTGGTGTTTCATACACTAGAGCACTAAAAAATACGTTTAATTCAGGCATTTGGAAATCCTCTTCCTTGGCCTGACTTGATTTATAGTGCCTAGCTCTAGCCATTTGATCATCAATTAATTGGGGTATTAACTTACTCCATGCTTCATCTGATTTATAAAGTTTGTATACTTCCCCTTTTACTTCATCTTCATTTGCTATTAATTTAGCAATTCCTTCTTGTTCATTATTCGTTCGTGATATGCGACCAAGAAACTGAATAGTATATGGTATTGATCGGGGAGTTGCATGTAAAACAGCAAGCTTTAAGTTTGGAATATCTAATCCTTCACTTGCTATTCCAACACATACCAATCCATCCAATTCATTCTTTCTGACTTTGTCAATTAGTTGTGAGTTTACGTTAGCAGAACGTTTTGAATGTATATAGTCTACTTTTAATCCTTTATCATTATACATTTTAGCTAAACGTACGGAATCATCAATGGTGTCAGTTCTTATTAAAATTGAGGCATTCTTATTTTGCTGTCGTTCTTCTTGAAATGCCTCAATAGCAGAACTAATAATTGCATTTTCTGTATCTTGAATCCCAGCCTTTTCTTTAATAAAACCAACTTCTCTTATTATATCATCTTCTAGTGCTTTCTCAATTGAATAGTGGTAAGTTAATTTAGCTTTCATCCTTTTCCTATCACGTCTAAATGGAGTTGCCGTAAAGAAAACTCTTTTCAATTCCGCATAGAACTCATTTATCTTACGCCATGAAGATGCAGGTTCATGATGCGCCTCATCAACTAAAACAGCATCGATTAGATCAATTGGAACAGGTTCAATATCCTTAAAGTAAGGAGATATACTGTTGGGGTGAGCAACTATTATATCATGTTCATTTAATATATCCACCCATTGTTCTCTTGTTTTTTGTCGCTTTGTAACCTCAAATACATTAACTTCAGGTGCATCATCTAGCAAGCACCCCGCATCTTTAAGCACCTTTAAAGATCTAAATTGTTCACTTATTTGTCCTCTTAATATTTTAGATGGTACGACTATTAAAACTTTATTCAAGTTCAATTCAAAACAGGCTGCCATCATTAAAGCTGTTTTACCTGACCCTGTCGGCATACTAATTAAAGAAGCTATACTGTTTGAAGATGTTGTAAAATGACTTTTCAAAGCCCATATTGCTCCCAATTGACACTTTCTCAAACCACTTTTATTTGTGGGTTCTAGTTGAAAGGATGATTTGTTGTCTATAAAATATGACATATTTAGTTAGTTATCTGTTCTTTGTATTAGTTACAACTTGTTTAAAAATTCAATAATTGTGTACCTATACCCTAATATTTGGACGTATAGATGCTTAAGTAACATGTATTATATACTTTCATGCATCACATAAAAATTCCCCTTTTTAAGCTCATTTAAGGCTAACAAAAAAAATGTGGACCATGGAATTTACCTATGTCAAAAAAACCGACTTT
>MWBK01000143.1 GCA_002069025.1 Bacteroidetes bacterium ADurb.Bin302
AAATGGTGGGGAGATATTTGTTGCAGGTATCGACCCATTAATCACCTGGGATGGTATTCCAAAGGATGACCTTGTACAATTAGAGTTTAGCATAGATAACGGTAAGACTTGGAAGGAAATTGATACTGCCCGAGGATTAGAATACAAATGGAAGAAAGTGCCGCGCCCATCGAGTAACCAATGCCTTGTTAAGGTACTACAATTATCAAGTGCTAATCATTTACATAGTGTTCGTACACTTTGGGGACATAGTGATTTTGTTCGAAGTATTAGTATTAGTCCTGATGGGCAGTATATTGCGTCGGGAAGCTTAGACAAAACAATAAATATATGGCGAGCTAATGATGGGAGCTTGGTACGTACTATTAATGCAGGTAGTAGTTATATTTATAGTGTTTGTTTTAGCCCCGATGGGCAATACATTGCATCGAGCGGGGTTGGAAATATCAAGTTATGGAAGACTAATTCAGGTAATTTAGTACGTAATTTTAAAGGTAATGATAATAATGTTTGGAGCATCAATTATAGCCCTGATGGGGGGTATATTGCATCGGGAGGAGACAATGGTTCAATAAAGATATGGAGAGTAAACGATGGAAGTTTAATCCAAACCTTGATTGGGCATAATGAAGAGGTTCGGAGCGTATGCTTTAGTCCCAATGGGCAATATATTGCATCGAGTGGAGATGATAATACAATAAAGATATGGCGAGTAAATGATGGAAGTTTAGTACGTGCCATTTTAGGGCAGACTGATATTGTTAGTAGTGTATGTTTTAGCCCCGATGGAGAAAATATTGCAGCAGGAGGTTTGGATAAAATAATTAAGATATGGCGAGTAAGTGATGGAAGTTTAGTACGTTCATTTTTGGGTCATAATGATTGGGTCTATAGCGTATGTTTTAGTCCAGATTGGGAATATATTGCCTCTGGTAGTTGTGATAAAACAGTGAAGATTTGGACAATTACCGAAAAGTATATTCAAGAAGATATTTCCAATAAAGTATTTTCGATTGTTGAGCCTAAAGCAGAAAGCGCAGACATTGATTTAGGTCTCTGCCCTATCGGTAAAACAAAGGATACTATTGTAACTGATTTCATCAAAAATACTGGAAACTGGAAATTTCGTGTTGATAGCATTTATATTAAAGGAGCAGACCGAATTGCATTTTCTCTTGTGTCCGGATTACCTAAATATTTTGTTGAGTCAAATAACACTTACTCAACTGAACTTCGCTTTAAACCGAATAGAATTGGTCCACATTCCGCAACTATAATAATTATTACACAGTCAGATACTTTGAGACATATTATTCGAGGTGAAGGAGTTAATGAGATGTTAGCATTGGAAAACCAAATCATTGATTTTGGGAAAGTCGACTTAGGCTCAGAAAAAGATACTTTGTTAGTTCCCACAATAAAGAACACGGGGAGTGTTCCAATGACAATAACCGAGACACGGCACAGCTACCCGAATGATAAGGACTTTTCGACAATAGCAGGCGGAGGAAGTTTCACAATACAACCGAATGAGACAAAAACGATGGATTTACGTTTCCGTCCAAGTGATGCGGGAAGAACGAGTGGAACATTGGAGTTTCATTATAATGGAGTAGGAAGCCCATTAATAGTTCAGTTATTTGGAGAAGGTGTAAAAAAATATCCGCTAATTCAAACACAAATTGAGAATTTCTCTGATTTATTTTGTTACAATGAAGAAACAAAGGAATTGAAAATTTCTAATATGAAAGGAGCAAGTAATTTAGCTATTAAGTCTATTAAAATATTAGGTTCTAATTCAACTGAATTTGAGCTGAATGCTCTATTTCCATTGATAATTGAACCTGATAGTATAATATCAATACCTATTACTTTCAAGCCTCAGACACCTGATTACAAGTTCGCAAATATAGAGATAATATCTAATGCATTTACTGATACTGTTATATCAATTCCTTTGACTGCAAGGAAGGAAAATGTAGATTTTACACTTAGCACTACAGAAGTATTTTTAGGCAATTTGAAATACTTAGAATCAACTGAAAAAATTGTAAAAATCAAAAATGTAGGTACAGTACAAACATCATATACGGTATCTGTTACAGGAAATCTGAAAATATCAGATACATTTTTCACTTTGTTGCCAAATGAAGAAAAAGAAATAACAATTTCATATTCAAAAAATGTAGATGATTTTGAGGTTGATGAGATTTTAACCATTCAAGACAATACTTGCAATTTTGCAAAATATGTAAAAATCACTGGGTTAACGTTCACTGCAAAAGCACAATTAAAAACAATAGAAAAAGATGGCTATCCCGGGGATGAAATAAAAGTTCCAATTATTTTAGATAATGAAGAATACTTACAATTAGCTGAAGTCGGCACAATTGATGTTGAAATGGAATTTAATCCTACGTTGCTATATACGAAGAATTTGCAGATGGAAAGAATAGACGACAGACGAGCAAAAGTAACAATAAAGGATTTACCTGCCAATAAGAAAGCAGGAGAAATTTTGGGAGAAGTGGACTTTGTAGTTGGATTAGGTAATGCAGAAAGTTGCGATTTAATCTTACAGAATGCAAAGGCAAATGGCGGGCAAGCGGATATAAGCTTGCTAAGCGGTAAATTCCAGTTAAAAGGTATATGCCGTGAAGGCGGAGCAAGATTAATCAATCCATTGTCGAAGGCAGGTATTACAAAGATAGCACCAAATCCCGCAGAGAACAGTGTAGAGATAGAAATATCTCTAATCGAACAAGGTATAACTGAGTTATTGCTCTATAACACAATGGGCGAAGTAGTAAAAACGGTAATGAAAAGTGAAAACCCAATACGAGGGACGCATACTTTTCAACTAAACACAACGGACTTAGGCACGGAACAATATATTTTGCAATTGAGGACACCGACGTATGTGGAAAGCAAGATATTAAAGATATTGAAGTAAAGTATAAAAAGGGTAGTTCCACCCCCTATTTCCCCCGCTTGCTGGGGACTGAGGGGGTGGAATGATATAAAAATCTACAATACTCTCGGCGAATGTGTTTCACACACCCCGTCACTTCGTGCCACCCCTCTTAAAGAGGGGAATATTCAGATTGACGTCTCTCACCTTCCCCCAGGCGTGTATTTAGTCCGCATCGGCATAGCATCGGGTATGTTTGTGAAGATGTAAGAAGAAGGTCGGAGCTAAGCTCTGACCTGTTTTTAATACCCATAAGATTTTTCACAAAACCTTATATGTCGTTCGCTAAATAAATCCTACCATTCACCCAATAAGAATCATCATTTGCTAATTATTTTGTTTTGTTTTTTTGTGTTGAATTTATTACCCTATTTTTAGGGAATGTGTTGTTTTTTGATTTTATCTTTATTTTTTAGAAGAGGGTTTATTTTTTGGGAGTTTTTTTCTTTCTTTTTCTTTATTAAAGCACACTCCTTAGATTTTTGGGTACTGATAACCTCGATTTGTGGTTTAGTTTGTTCATTTTAGTTTCCATATAGGTAAGATAGAAAAAGATAGAGCGTTATTTGCTAACAAGCTGAGATATAAATTTTAAATATACGAGTTTTGAATCATTGTTAAATGAGATTGAACCTTTGTTTATAGAAAAAATACAGTAACACAAATTCAAACGCTCCTAATTATTCTTATATTTTTTTGTTTGTTTTTAATAACTTAATTGATTATCCTTAAATAGTGCATCCTTTCCATTATTTTAATAGTCAAACTATAATTATAGTTTTCAAATAGAATTACTTTAAATAACTTGGAGAAAGAATGAAACAAGAAACCATTCAAAACATTTTTAGTCATCTTGTAGAGTTTATAAAAAAAACAGAGAAGATATCAGTGCTATTATTGAAAGAATTAGCAAGGTATTGCAATGGTTTATACTTGCGTCCTTTGCTGTTTCTGCTTTTTTTATCAAACCATTGTTATTGGGTGAAGGAAGTAAATATTCTTTGGGAATGGCAATTGGAGCAGACATTATTCTTCTAATCTTATCTATTACATTTGCTTATTTTATGTATAATGAACTTAATTTTCTGAGAAAAAACTTAGAGATGAGAGAAGATTTATTAAATTCATATATTAAAACCGAATCCTTCCCTGATGATATTAATCCATATCAAATTGAAAATAATAGAATTACGAGAATCAAAGATTATGGTGTTATTATAACGATTGTAATAGTAGTCTTAATTTACATTGCTAAAATCAATGCATTATTATTTTTATTTTGTTGCAATTAAAAAGAAACTTTTATGAAAACAATATTTATTTACGTATTATTATTGCTTTTTTCAGTTAAATCCTATTCTGTTGAATTGAACTTAAAAAATGGAATATTAGCATACAATAATTCCCTTCACATTGACAAAACTGGTTCAAAGTATTTTGTCAAAGTAACATTTAGTAAAATCCCTCTTCAATCAGTATTTGAAGAAATTGAATCAAAAGGAATTAAGTTCTTAGAATATGTTCCGCACAATGCTTACTATTGTTTAATTGATACCAAATCAATAATTGATAACCTTGAAAAATATGGAATTATCTCAATTGATACTATCCAGTACGAAAAAAAGATTAGCAGTGAACTAATAGATGGGATTCCAGACTGGATGGAGGTTGATGAAGGATTGGTAAAGCTTAACATTGAGTATTTCAAAGGAAAAAAGATTTCGAAACGCTAAAAAGAGTTTAGCAGATATGGATGCTGAAATACTCGAACATTACGAATACTTTAATAGATTTTACATTCGTATTAGTTTTTACAAACTACGCGAACTTGCAAGTTTGCCTTGGGTAATGTATATTGATACAGACAACAAACCATTAACAACAGAAAACTATCAAGCTGGGCAAAGCCATGTTTCTAACGTTCTTCGTTTGGAAAACTCTCTCGGCGG
>MWBK01000144.1 GCA_002069025.1 Bacteroidetes bacterium ADurb.Bin302
TCGAATTATACTCCCACATTAATGGTACGTATGCTGCGTTTACATTTTGTATTGCAGACTCTTGCGACTGATAGAAGTCTTCAAGAGTTGTTACATTGGGACTTGGTTCATGAACCCAATCCGAACACGACACCACACTAAGCATCAATGACAATATCAATATATGATTTAACTTTTTCATTTTCGTGTGTTTTTAATATTAGAAATCAAGATTTAAGCCAAATAAAAATGTGCGAGCCTGCGGATAATTACCATAATCAACACCGCCTGCAACTTCAGGATCATAACCAGAATAGTCGGTTATTGTAAACAAATTGCTTATCGACACATAAAAACGCAAGCGATTAATATGAGCTTTCGACATTATGCGTTTAGGAACTGTATATCCCAATTGAAGATTTTTCAAACGGAAATAGTCACCACTTTCAACAAAACGACTTGATACCTGCGAATTGTAAGAATTTTTAGGATTAGGTATAGATCCATCAGGATTGCTTGTAGACCATACATCGCGCATGGTTGTACTCAAAGTACATTCAGTACCGGAACCTTCGGTTCTAACTCTTAAAGCGTTGTACAATTCGTTGCCAACTACACCTTGGAAGAATAATTGTAAGTCAAAGCCTTTATAATCTGCAGAAAAATTTAAACCATATGTTAACCACGGGAATGGATTTCCCAAATTTGCTTTATCTGCATCATCTATATTGCCATCACCATTTAAATCTTCATATTTTGAATCACCTGCACTTACAGGAATTGAACTGTTCGGCAAATATGTATTAGCCTCTTCATTTGATTTGTAAACTCCTAAATATTTATAACCCCAAATTGTATATAAAGGTAGTCCCTCGTCGCAAACACGTATTCCGTCTAAGTAAACAGTTGATCCACCATTTAAGGCTGTTAGTTCATTTTTTACGAATGATATGTTACCATCTATTGAATATGAGAAATCACCAACCGAATTACGATGACCAAGAGACAACTCAATACCTTCATTTAATACAGAACCCACATTTTTAATTGCTGAATATCTATTTCCAACTTGTGCGGGTGCATTTACTGACATTAACATATCTGATGTATTTCTTATATAACCATCAATTGTACCTGTCAACATTCCATTCCAAAATCCGAAATCTATACCAACATTCCATTGAGAAGTTGTTTCCCATTTACCACCGGTATTCACATAAGTAAGTACTGTAGCTCCAAGTGCATTTTCATATAATTGATCTGCTCCAAGTATATAATCAACAAAAGTAGGTCCGGAGGTGAACATTAATTGCGTAAAGTCGTCTTGACCAATTTCCTGATTTCCCAACATACCCCAACCTCCACGAATTTTCAAATAATCCATCTTAGAAAATCTTTTCATGAATTTTTCTTCACTAAGATTCCACGACAAAGCAGCTGAGGGGAAATATCCCCAAGGATTTTCCGTAAACCTACTGGTATTATCTGCGCGGAAATTTACAGTTACCATGTATTTGCCATCATATGAATAAAACAATCTGCTAAACAATGAGAACATACGAGTACGACTTGCACCATCAGAGGCATAAGTACGATCTTCGGTGGTTTGAGATAAATACCAATGATATTTATCAGGAACCGGGATTGACGCACCGGAACCGCCTATTGAGTACGACGATTTTTCTTCAAGAGATTGACCCAACATAATTGAGAATCTGTTTTTCTGAATATCGCGAGAATACTGAATAATATTGTCGTTTTGGAATGTCATTGAATTAGCCATACTGCTTTCCAAAAAGTTCTTATTGCTCTTATCAAAAGAAGAATATTCATATTTATTTTTAAACAATTTGTGCTTGTACAATTGATAATCAATACTTGCAGTGGATTTTATTAATAAACCTTTTATTGGGGTTAATTCAATGAATACATCTCCTACCAAACGTTGGTAACGATCTTCAGGGAACGATTCGTTTACCATTGTCATTGGATTCACAACATTTTTAAAATTTGATGAAGCAGCTGTTCTTCCACTCAAATCATCTCCGTTTATGTTAACACTTCCTTTGTCATAATACGCAGGATCCCATGGTGCCATTGACAAGGCAGCTGATAAAATTGAAGAACCCGGACTTGCATTATTTACAGTAGCGTTACGTCCGCCAAATGTAGAAAAAGTTACATTTTCTCCTACTTTTAACCACTTTGTTGCTTGAATAGAACTATTTGCACGTATGCTTAAACGTTCATAATCTGAACCAATAATAGTTCCTTGTTGATTGAAATAGTTGGCACTTAAAGCATAATTTAAAATATCACTGGCTCCATCTACAGAAAGACTATAATTTTGGATTGGAGCATTTTCGTTGAATACTTCTCCTTGCCAATCTGTTTCTACTTCTGAATAAGTCAAATTTACCGGATAATATGGAGAATTGCCAAGTCGGTTTTGTTGTAACCACAAATCAAAACTTGTTGCGAGTAATGCTTTTTCAGATGCGGTTCCATTAATATCAACCAAGGTTTTAGCATATTCATCTCTTTTCATCAAAGATAGTTTTTTCCATGCATTCTGAAAACCTGCTGAAGCATTTAATGATATATTCGCTTTTCCTTCTCTACCTTTTTTTGTTGTTATTAATATAACACCATTTGCAGC
>MWBK01000145.1 GCA_002069025.1 Bacteroidetes bacterium ADurb.Bin302
ACAATTGAAAAGCGATAAAAACGTATATTTGTATACATAGATGCAACATCTATTATTTAATTTTTTCATAAGATAATTTTTAAATCATGCAAAAGGTCCGGTTCGTGAGAATCAGACCTTTTGCATTTATATTAACTTACATTATTTATGGTGTTGGAGGCGTAGCTGGAGCATCTTTTGGAGCATCTTTATAGATGTAAAATTCTGAGCCATGAATCAACTTCCATTCGGTTCCAGTTTTCTTAAACAACAGCAGCCATCGGCCTCGATCGGTTATTACTGTACGGCCGTTTTTATAACTCATAACAATACCCAAATCAGCCGTATAAAGCACCGAATTAAAAAATGGAAATGAAAACCGTTCATTTTCTACTGTCAACTTTTGCCCTGTTATCATTTCAAACCATCCTTTAAGACCCTTTTCAAACTCGGGATAGGTGCTATACTGCCTGTTCACTACATATGAAAACTCAGGAGAATTAGCTAACACCCCTAATACTTCATCGGCATTAGCGGTTTCACAACCCTGCACCAATTTATCTACCAGCGCCTTTACCTCCTTTATCATTTGCTCTTTATCCGGTTCGACCGATTGTGGAACATTGGCTCCCCATCCTGTAAATACTGTAAAAAGCATCAATACCAATCCTAAAACTGTTCTGTTTCTCATACATAATTCTTTTATATGTTTTACACTAACAAATCACTGTAAATAAAACAAAAACTGTCTCCGTTTGTTTGAACAAAAAAAAGATGGCTGTCCGGCAGACATACTGCCGGACGCCATCAGGCAACCTAAAAATACAACAACCAAAAATACTAAACCAACCGTTAACCCTTATAAGTAGGGAACTATTGTAATGTAAATACCTGTTATGATAGCCGATGTAATTACACCCGAAATATTAGCCCCCAATGCATCGCCCATAATGAACGAGTCTGGATTGTCTTTCGTCACAATCTTCTGAGCCACCTTGGCAGTGGTTGGTACACAACTTACAGCCGCAATACCGATAACAGGATTAAAATTTCCTTTCTTTATGAAATACATGATATATCCGCCCATTATTCCTCCTATTCCGGACAATAACAACGCAGCAATGCCTAACACCAATAACTTTAAGACTTTGGGATCTAAAAGCAATTTGGCGTCACATAACACACCAAGCAATACACCCAACATGAACGTTGACCCATATAGTAACGGACCACTCACAAAATCCTGAATATGCTTCATGCCAGACTCTCGAACAGCGACTCCTAAAAACAGTGAGAAAAATAGAGGCGAAGCCACTGGAAATAAGAAACTAAGCACAGCACATAATAACACTGCAAAAGCCAATTTCACTTTTGAGCTGTAATTTTTGGGTGCACGGGTCTGAACCATCTTGATAGCACGCAACTTTTTGGGGACAAGGAGCTTAACCAAATAAGGATATCCTCCGTAGGTAAGTCCAAGATACAGGTAAGCCACAACTGTTATAGGTACAAATAAGTTTTTGGCCAATGCCAGCGATGTAAACAAAACCATCGGACCATCAGCCCCTCCAACCATTGCAATAGAAGCACTTTCGCCCAGACTAAGGCCAAAAGCATGAGCAATAGGAAGTACCAAAAAAGTTCCTAATTCGGCGCATAGGGCTAAAAAAATACTTACGTAAGGCTTTTGCAATAAAAACCCTACATCCAACAATGTACCAATTCCCATAAAAACAAAACAAGCTATCAGTCCATTGCTGAAAGTAAGCGTATAAACCGGCTGCAGAAAATCGATCTGCATCATATTCATCAACTCATCAGTATCACTCAACATCGGATCAAGGAATAAATTACTCAATCCTCCTCCCGGCATAAAAAGCGTACCGCAATTAATAGCAACCATCCCAATACCCATTGGAATCATTACCATCGGCTCCAATACGCCTTTCCAACCAAGATAAACAAGCAACATCCCTAACAATACAAGCGAAATACGAGCAACAGCCAATACCCAGCCTCCGGCCATCATCGTGCCAAATCCCTGAAAAAGAGTCAAGAAATCTATATTCTCCATTTTAACTTTCTATTTTTAATATCTTTTTTAAGCAATCCGTTTGGTTTTACCTGGAAAAGCTGCATAATAATACTGATTGATATCAAAATCAGGACGACCTTTACTAACGCCCTTCAGCATTTCATCATTCAATTCTTGAACAACCCGGCCACGACTGATTCCGTAATCGCGTTCCACCCACGACCTGTTCTCCTCTGCAAAAGTTCTTTTTACTCTCTTTAATCGTTTATAACGCATACGTTCAAGGCGATCTATTTCCTCCTTGTTGACGTTATAAAACTCAATGCTATCTGTTGCATAAGCAATAGATTTGATTATGGCAGCAACCACAAACCCGATGACGAAAGTAAGCGCCATCATTTCGATAGTAACATACAAAATGTGTAACATGTTAGATTACAATTAATAAAATAGTATTTTGAATAAAATCATATTTCTAAGAACATGAATAATGACATCCGTACATACAGACACAACCTGTCGTTTGCGTTTCAGCAACTACAACAGAAGCACTAAGTATAAACATACTCAGTTACTACCGGAAAATATACGGATTAAAATAACAGACGATTCCTGATCAAAATGAACACACTTGCAACTCCTGCACAATTTCTGTACAAGATTTAGCATTCATGCAACTTCAGGAAAGATACGGGAAACCGCTAAATACGCAGGGTGTGATTGAGATGAAGGATTTCCTTCTTCTGAGAATTAAGTGAAAGAGGTTTACGAAAATCAGCTAATCGGATATTTCGAAAAAATGAATCCGGCGACAAAGAAAAGATAGCGGAAGAGAAATTATATCTTGGAGATCTGTAACTGCGGGAGGTAATATCTTCTCTAAACTGCCCTACCTCAAATTTTAGTTCTACAAGCGGGTTACTGGCAGCCGTTTGTTTTTGACCAGCATGATAAAGACTTTCCTTTTCACTACTTACCGAACATGACTCATACGCAGGCGAATCGGTTAACAATCCGGCATCATTTGTATTGAAATGGAGATACGATACAAACAAAAATAGTATGAATATCAGTCTTTTCACCTTATCACTTTTCGATGTGCGAAAGTAGATATAAAAAATGGACTTAACTCATATTAATACAAAATTTATTATTTATTTTTACTATATATTGTTAACGAAACAAAAAAAAACAAACAGCAAAATAAAGAAGCTCGATTGTATCTGGAACAAGTTTAGCATAACGTTATTATCCTAACTTGCATTTTCCTGAAACAGAAACTATATCAAGCCGATATACCAAAGTGCGATGGGCCGACTTTTCGGATGCTTTCATCCCAAGTTCTAAATACTCAGGTGAATATTTACGAATAATCAACTCTAGAGCATGCATCTTCTCCTGAAAAGATAAATCCAAAGCTATAGTTCCTTTTACAATTACAGATTCATAAGCAGTTGTAAATTGCTCTGGTATAAGCTTTGTCTTTCCAACAATACAAAATGAAACCTGTTTAGATGCACGAAGTGACCGCAGTTTATCTCCTTCAGGCGCACCATGAAAATAGATTGTCTCGCCATCCAAAACAAAATTAAGTGGCACTCCATAGCCTTCACCATGCTCATTCGCCATAGACAACACTCCGTACTCTCCTTCTAAAAGTAACCTATTGACACCTTCTATAGAGAGTGTTCTATCCTGCCGACGTATATCTTCATTTCTGTAGTTCATGGAACATATTAATATTTATAACATTAAATAAGAGACAAAGATAGCTTATCCCTTAAAATTTATATCGATTACAATCTCAAATTTAACAAATAAAAAAACCTCCTGCACATCAGTTTAGCAGGAGGTTTTTTAAATTATCTACCTTTTGTTAGTAGTTTTCATTTTGTGTCAGGCTACCCCCAACATAGTCGATCTCATTTTGCGGAATGGGATACGGATAAGTCTTATCCGAGATATTTTCTCCCTGACCGGTGTATTTTCCTTCGGGAGTTTGCGAATAGGCCTTCATCGTAGAAACAAAAGTTCCCCAACGCAGCAAATCGTATAAACGTAAACCTTCACTACCTAATTCCACCCTA
>MWBK01000146.1 GCA_002069025.1 Bacteroidetes bacterium ADurb.Bin302
GCAGATCAATCCCAAAGCAAAAATTATTACCGATGATATTCGTCTTCGACCGGAAAAAAGTGAAGTGGAAAGACTCCTTGGTAGCAACGAAAAAATGCGGAGGCTAACTAATTGGAAGCCAAAATTTACTTTGAAACAAGGTATCGGCGAAACCATTGAATGGTTCAAGGACAAAGATAATCTACGGCAGTACAAAACGGAGATCTACAATGTTTAAAAAGATATTGACCGCGTACGACATCTGTCCAAGCATTAATAATGTCTCTTCCTTGTGAAATATTTCATATGTCATCTTTGTCTTGATGTTGGCGAGTTATATGATTGAGAATATTATTTATTTTGATTGTAAATTCGGAAGGTTGTCGATGCTAAGTATGCGGAAATTCAGCTTGGTAAATTTATAAATGCTCTTTAACTCATACGAATTTCTGTTTCTATTTTTACCCATAACTATAGGGGGATATTTTCTTCTCTGTAATTATAAATATATTTTACAGGCGAAAATATGGTTAGTGCTGAGTTCCATTTTCTTTTATGGTTGGTGGAACCCTATATATATTCCGCTTCTACTATTCAGCATTCTATTTAATTATGGCACAGGTTATTTTCTCTCACAATCATCTCTGCTTTTGCACAGGAGAGTTATCCTGATCATAGGGATATGTTTTAATTTAGGTCTTCTATCATATTTTAAATATGCTGACTTTTTCATATCAAATATCAATCACTTAACAAGTGCACACTTAGGACTGTTGAATATTGCTCTGCCACTTGGAATCAGTTTCTTTACGTTCAATCAAATTGCCTATCTTGTTGATGCATTCAAAGTTAAAGTAAAACAATATAGCTTTATTGATTACTCATTATTTGTGTCATTCTTTCCATACCTCTTATCCGGTCCAATCATTCACCATAAGGAAATGATGTCGCAATTTGAAGATCTAAAAAATAAGACCTTGAACTATAGTAATCTCAATGCGGGGATGTTTCTATTTTTTCTTGGATTATTTAAGAAGGCCGTGATAGCTGATTATATATCTGTTTATGCTAATGCAGGTTTTGATACAACAGCGACACTATCCTTTTTTGAAGCTTGGATTACGAGTCTTTCTTATACGCTGCAACTCTATTTTGATTTCTCTGGTTACACAGATATGGCTTTGGGTAGTGCGCTTATGTTTAACATCAAACTACCTATTAATTTCAACACACCTTACAAGTCTCTTAATATCCAAGAATTCTGGCGAAGATGGCATATTACGCTGAGCAGATTTATGAGGGATTATATTTATGTTCCCTTGGGGGGAAATCAGGTAGTTGAACCTAAAATTCTTTTTAATCTGTTTATTACATTTCTCATCGGTGGCTTGTGGCATGGCGCTGGATGGACATTTATTTTATGGGGTTTTTTACACGGTAGTGCCCTCATTATTCACAGATTATGGAAGAAGTTGAATTTGTCTATGCCAAAGGCCCTAGCGTGGTTTATTACATTCAACTTTGTCAATATAGCTTGGGTTTTTTTTAGAGCGAAGTCTTGGGAGAACGCATTGAACGTTTTAAAGGGTATGTTTGGTCTTAATGGTCTAACATTGCCTGAAACAATCATTCAGAAACTGAAATTTTTAGAAACTATAGGGATTGGTGCGAGCATACCAATGATGTCATTTACCTTAGCCATCCCAACAATTTTTATGGCCATAATTTTTGCAATTTTATTTATGAACTCAAATGAGATGCAGGCAAAGTTTGAACCAACTAGACGCTTCATGATCATGACTGGTCTGGTTTTCATTATATCGGTGTTGCATATGAGCAAATATTCGGAATTCGTCTATTTTAGATTTTGAAATGCTTATGAAAAGGGTTTATGATCAAAAAAAATGGTTCTGGATAACACTTCTTTTGATGATTGTTTTGCTATCAACAGTCGGTATTTTTAATTATGTTGTCGATAATGCTGGTGTTTTCAGTAAAAACAATGAACTAAAAGAAGTTGCTCTTGCCTTAATAAATGATAAGATGATTGCTGGACTAGAAAATTATGATGAACGCCAATTACAGAAACAAATCATTGAAGAATCAAAAGATAAATTTAATATTATATTTTTAGGCTCATCGCGGGGCATGCAACTGCGGCATAGTTTTTTTAAATTTGAAGGAGAAACTCAAAAGTTCTTCAATCACGGTATGTCGGGTAGTAGCATTGAAGACTACATTGCCATTATTGGTTTGTATGAAAGCAAAGGATATGTGCCTTCCAAAGTTGTTATTGGCGTCGATCCGTGGATCTTTAATAAAAATAATGAGCAAACAAGATGGAAGTCTATTGGTGTGTATTACAAGCAGGTTCTTGGTGCAATTTATGGGACTGAAGTCAATATAGATTTATCAAATAGGTCAAAGTATCTGCAATTGATTAATCTAGATTATACGATAAGAGATTTGAAGTTTATCGCAAAAAAAGATTATAAGAAAAAATATTATACAACAGAGACAATTAACATAGATGATTCTATAAGAGAACCAGATGGCAGTGTGCACTATCCGTTTAGTGTCAGATTCCAAAAAGATTATGTGACTCAAAAGACGGCTAAATCATATGCTAATACTCCTGTGTATTCCTTAGAGAATTTTAACGATTTGTCAAATACAAAGCTTTTTGAGGATTTCATTGCTTTCCTGCAGAACAAAAAAATAGAAATTATGTTTATACTACCTCCCTACCACCCAATTACATATAAACTATTAGTGGCAAATCCAAAATACAAAATCATCGTTGATGCCGAAAAATATTTAAAAAATATTGCAGATAAACGTGGAATTAAAATTTCAGGGTCATATAATCCTGATATTTATGAACTTTCAAGTTTAGATTTTACTGACGGCATGCATAGCAAAGATATTGTCATGAAGAAATATGCGGAAAATTTAGGAAAGATATCTAAATAATGTTTGAACTAGTTATTGGATTTATCAAATCCCTTTACCCGGATGAGAACCCCGTCCCGCTCCATGCGCCGCGCTTCCTCGGAAA
>MWBK01000147.1 GCA_002069025.1 Bacteroidetes bacterium ADurb.Bin302
TTTCGTGGGATTATTATACGAGATGTTGACACTAGATTACAAATTGTAAATTTGTCCTTCAAAAAATCTACACTTAACCCTATGCATCTAATTACATGTTGTAGCCTTATTTCTATTCTGATTACACTAATTGAACCGTTGAGTGCTTTTTATTCACAGCCAATTCTTTTTCTATCGCTAATAATGATAGTTATAATCAGAAATAAATGTCTGTTATTAGACGAAAACAATTGAACTGACTGTTACAGTCTATTCGCACAATGTATATTGAAAGCGAAGGTCAAAATATATGAATATATGTATACTATCTATGCAACGTGTGTTAAATTATGGTTCATTACTGCAAGCGTATTCGTTAATGAAAATCTTAACTCATATGGGGCATATGGTCGATTTTATAGATATCGAACCGAATGAAACTGAAAACGCATTAAATCATGTGATTCATTTTAAAGAAGCAAAAAAATACGCGGACAAAGGGAAACTTTATCGGTTTCTTCAGCAGGACGACTCGGTATTCTATATTCCGAGTAAAATTATTGCAAAGAAAAAAGTGGCAAAAGAGCAAAATTCTTTTTCGGCTGAAGTTTTGCACTTGAATTTTAATAATAATTCAAGGCATTATGATCTTTGTGTTATCGGCAGTGATGAAGTATTCAACTGTATGAATGATACTGCTTGGGGGTTTACCAGTCAATTATTTGGAAATGTTAGACAAGCAGATCGCGTAATTACATACGCCGCATCTTGTGGCTTTACGACTGTAGATAGCCTCAATGAAGAAGTATTGAAGATTATTATAAACGCATTTACAAATATTTCTGCATTCTCAGTAAGAGATGCTAATACCAGAAATTTCGTTTATAGCATAACACATTCCGAGCCAGTTTTGAGTCTTGATCCGGTTTTAATTGGAAACTTTGATGATGAGATCAGCAAATGTACACCTCGTTTACCTAAGCGATATTGTATTGTGTATGCATATCATGGTCGAATTAATAATGCTGACGAAATAAAAGCGATTAGAGACTATTGTCGAAAACAAGGATTGGAACTTGTGAGTATAGGCGGAACACAGAAATGGATTCATAAGCACTTGGCTTTGGCTCCGTTCGAGGTGCTTAAGGCGTTTAAAAACGCTGAGCTGGTTGTTACCGATACATTCCACGGAACCATTTTTGCAGCGAAATATTCAAAGCACTTTGCTATATTAGTCAGAGAGAGTAACCGAAATAAATTAGGAGATCTTATTCGTAGACTAAATATAGAACATCATCAACTTGATATAATAGATTCGCTTCCTAATATTGCTAGAATTGCTCATGACAAAAAAGCGTTCTATAGCTTGATAGATTCGGAAAGAGAAAAAGCAATAGAGTATCTGAGGTCATCAATATGAAAACAGTTTGCGATTTGAACATGTGTGCGGGATGTATGTTATGCAAAGATTTATGTCCCCAAAAAGCTATTACTATTAAGGATGATTATCTGTACTACAATGCAATTATTGATGAGAATAAATGCATTTCTTGTGCACTGTGTGAAAACAAATGTCCCCAAAACCAAACGCCTTCATTTTCAACTCCGTTTTGGTATAAACAAGGTTGGAGTAATGATGAAGAACAAAGGAAATTAAGTTCTTCTGGTGGCATTGCATTTGAATTGATGAAATCCTTTTTAAAATCAGGGGGCACTGTTTGTAGTTGTTTATTCAGACAAGGCAAATTTGTATTTGATTTCATATCTTCTGAAGATGAGATACACAGACTGAGAGGCTCAAAATACGTTAAAAGTAATCCGGAAGGTATATATAAGAAAATAAAGGAAAAGATTGCAAACAATGAGAAGGTGCTATTTATAGGGCTTCCGTGCCAAGCAGCTAGTGTGATTAGCTATGTTGGGATTTCAGAAAACTTATACACAGTTGATCTAATATGCCATGGTACGCCTTCTCCAAATATTTTGCTTGAATATTTAAAGCAGAAAAAGAAGTCAATTGAATGCGAGTGTGATTTTTCGTTTAGAAAACAACAAGAGTTCCGGTTGATTATTGATGGAAAGCCCATTGAAGCTGGTACACAGGATAATTACACAACGGCTTTTCTCACTAGCATAACTTATACCGAAAACTGCTATAGCTGTAGATATGCACGATTTGACAGAGTGACTGATATCACTTTAGGAGATTCGTGGGATAGCGATCTTTCTGAGGTGGAAGTTCAAAAAGGTATTTCTTTGATTCTTTGTCAAACAGAAAAAGGAATAGCGCTGATTGAGAATTCAAATATAAAACTATTCGATGTGGATATAAAGAGAGCAGTCAGAGCTAACCATCAATTGGAGCATCCATCAGTTGCTCCGAAACATCGGGAGTACTTTTTACAAAAAGTTCGTAATGGAAAAAATTTCGACTTATTAATGTTAAAGGTGTCCCCCCAAAAGGGAACTCAAGAACATGGTCAAGAGATTATTATCTTTTATGCGCATCAGGTAGATAAGGCAGGAGAAATATGGGCAAATCAAATTCAAGACTAAAATATTTAGCTAAAAATACTTTTATATTTACACTCGGCAATTTGGGAACAAAATTGATTGCTTTTTTCTTAGTGCCTTTATATACTGGTGTACTATCCAAGGAAGAATATGGTACAGCAGATTTAATGATCACGATCGCTAGCTTTGTAGTTCCTATACTTATTTGTAATATAAATGAATCAATAATGCGCTTTATGCTAGATAAGAATTCTAATTCAGATACTATTTTGTCCACTGGTTTTTTGATTATGGGGGCAATGTGTGTTTGCTCCACGGCATGTATACCATTAATTAGAATATATCCTCCTTTTCGTAATCATTTCTTATATGTGTACTTTTACTTTATTAGTATGGGTATTCAAACTATTTTATTGTATAATCTAAGAGGGAAAGAACAATTATTACATTTTTCGATTGGAAGTATAATCCATGCCTTATCCATAGCTCTTTTAAATATTATATTTCTATTAGTATTTAATTGGCGATTAGAAGGATTCTTACTTTCTTATATTTTAGGTAATGTTCTTACAATAATATACGCTGCAG
>MWBK01000148.1 GCA_002069025.1 Bacteroidetes bacterium ADurb.Bin302
AATTACCAAAACCCCATCTCCGATACTTTCAATAATTGCTTCAATTTTATCTTTTTTGATACTTATTTGGATCGTTTTTTGACTTATCTCCTTCAGATATCTTTCTTTTTGCATCATATTTGAAATAGCTCCATCTACTATTTCGACTATTTCAATACTTTTTTGATCCCATTCTCTTTTATCTTTTGCCTTGTCAAATCCAATAAATCCAACTCTTTTTCCGTCAACTGTTAACGGAAGTATAAGTACGGATTTTATTCCTTGAGGTAGTAGATGAGCTTCAAGTTTATCTGATAAATTATTGACATCAGAACTTTTAAAATATCCGTTTTTATCTAAAGCATCAATGATTTCCTCGATATCTTCTAATAACACACTTTGTAAATTTTGTATTTGAGGTTCAACATCTTTTGCACACCACTCATATGTGTTTGTTGTTGTTTTCTGATCAGAGTTGTCTTCAAAAACATATGCTCTATCAGCATTCAGTTGATTCGCAAGTTTCTTAAGTACACTGTTGATTACTTCTCCAAGTTTACTATACTTCCCAAGTTGAATTGATATCTCTGCTAAAATTCTTTGTTGTTCAACTTCAACAATGACATCATTAATACCAGAATTTTGTGCTTTTTTTACCGATTGCTTGGGAAAGCGTTCGTGTACTTCTCTTTTAAGGTATTCTTTTACATTGT
This sequence comes from Bacteroidetes bacterium ADurb.Bin302, assembly GCA_002069025.1. The sequence continues at coordinate 693 of MWBK01000148.1, forward strand.
ATCCAACGACTCTTTCTACCGATGGACTTACATATGAAAGCTTGAATTGGGGGGGAAGCTGTCCATATTAAGTCGGAGCTGTTATCTGCGATTCTTCTATATTTTAATGCACTTTCCTGAATATTAATTCGGTTTTTTAAGATTAAATATACAATAAAAAGAGCTAATATTATTAAGAATACAGGAATCATGCTTTGGGTAAAATGAGCAACGATTGTTTTTTGCCAATAAACCGCAGGGTAATCAATAGCCAAGACTGCGAAAACGTCATCGTTTTCATTTAAAATAGGGACTAATATTGTGACCCATTTTCCCCATCGATCTTCGGTTGGTTTTGTTATAAGTTTTTCTTTTGTTTCAAAGGGTAAATAATATTCTTCTGATGCTTCGGTGTATTCCTGTCCTGGTGGAGAATAATCTTTGGAATCAATAGGTTTCGAATCTACCATAAAAATTAGTTTATCCTCTCTTTTTACGTATAAATAAGTAAAAGAGACGTTTGGATCTAATTTAGCAATATTGATTAATCTTTCTTTTATGCTATTGTACGCTGGCAATGATTGATCACTTGGAACAGCATTGAGGTCTTTAATAACTATTCCATTTATTCCAATAGATGCTGTTTCTGCAATCAGAAAAACTTCTTTTTGAACATTATCGAGGACGGTATTCCATTGGTATACTCCCCATGCCGAAGTTAAAACTAAAATCATAACAGATGCAATAATAAATATATCTTTGAATTTTGCTTTTGTAGTTTGAATAATGTTTGGTGATTTGAAAATTCTCGTTGTAAAAACACCGAAACTGAGCAAAATTCCTGTTCCAAGGAATCCGATTGGAGTGATATCCAAAAAACCATATGGTTTTAATCCCAAAATATAAAGAAAATTAGCAATATATGGCAAAACTGTGCCAATAAGTATTAATGATGCTTCAGTTCGGTCTTTGGGGGTACGTATGATGTGTCTTATAATTAGTATAAAACCAATCATAATGCAAAGGTATGAATATATTGTATGTATGAACCAAAATTGACCATAGGAAGGGGTGTTAAATATGAATCCTGAAGAACTTTGTATGTTATAACTGGTATAAAAAAGATTATGATAACCGTTTGTTAATACCATCAATATAGTTAATATTGGTATGAAGAAAAGAGCAAATTGTTTCTTTTGGGTAATCCATTTTTCCTTTTCAATATATTTTATTACGAATATTAACCAAAGTACCGAAATAGTGGCAATTCCAAAATATGATAGAGAGAAATAATATAATTAGATCTGCACTTGTTGATGCAAGTTCAAACCCATAAAAAAGTGACCATATTGATGAGAAAACAAGCATGGGAGAAAATGAATAACCTTTATCACTTCTTTTTATTTTCCAAACGTAAAAGGCTAAAAACATTAAAATTATAGACGAAAAAATCATTTAATTGAGGATGATAAACCTTTATCTAAAGCAAGAGATCTAAAACTTAGAAGTGTTAATTTTGAAACTGATTTGGCTTATAATGGAAGAGAAGGAATTGAGAAACTCCAAAATACAAAATATGATCTTATACTAACAGACATAATGATGCCTGAAGTTAACGGGTTTGAAGTTCTTGAATATATAATGGCTCAGAAAATGGCAAGTAAGGTTGTGGTTATGTCAAATTTAAGTTCTGTTGAAGATGAGCAACGTGCAAAAGATTTAGGGGCTGTCGAGTTTGTAGTTAAATCAAGAGTGGGTTTGTCTGAAATTATTGAATTAATTAAAAAAGACAATAAAATAATATGGGAAAACTGCCATATGAACGCTTTAGGACTTGATGATTTGGCTGTTGATACTTTACAAAAAGCATCTAAGAGACCATTTGGAATGATAATTGTTTCGGGTCCAACCGGTTCTGGAAAGACAACAACATTGTATTCAATACTAAACTTTCTTAATAATCCAGATATAAACATTACTACCATTGAAGATCCTGTGGAATATAAAACTGAGAGAGTTAATCAAATACAGGTAAATACTTCAACAGGATTAACATTTGCGAAAGGACTTCGTACAATGGTTAGACAAGATCCTGATGTTATCTTGGTTGGGGAAATCAGAGACCGTGAAACTGCTGAAATTGCTGTAAATGCAGCATTAACAGGGCATTTATTGTTAACAACTTTTCATGCGAATGATAGTAGTGCTACAATTCCTAGATTAATTGATATGGGTATTGATCCGTTTTTATTGTCATCAACAATTTCTCTAATAATTGCACAGCGTTTGGCGAGAGTGATTT
>MWBK01000149.1 GCA_002069025.1 Bacteroidetes bacterium ADurb.Bin302
TCAATATACTCCTCACTAAAAATATTTTTCCCAAAACGTTTGATTTCGTAAGCAACATTCCATTTCTTGTCATCAGCAATGCGTTCATCAATGTAATCAAGTAACCAAGCTAAAATAGGAGAGTTCGGGGTTAATTTTTCTATCATGGAATCAATAGCAACATCCAGAATCTCTTCATTGTTTAATTCGATATTTAAATTAGGACTTAGCTCTAGTTCTCTAGCCAAATTTCTCATTACCGATTGAAAAAAAGAGTCGATAGTTTCAACACGAAAACGCGTGTAATCATGTAACATGTATCTTAAAGCTTGACCCGCTGCAATTCTGATTTCTTTCTCTTCCATTCCGGTTAATTGAGTAATTCTTTTCAGATAAGCATCCGAATCAGCATCTACTATCCAAATACCGTACAGCTGACTTAAAATTCTCTCTTTCATCTCAGCCGTAGCTTTATTAGTGAATGTTACAGCTAAAATTTGTTGGTAAGAACGCGGATTGAGAATAAGCTGTCTTATGTATTCAACAGCCAAAGTGAATGTCTTGCCTGAACCGGCAGACGCCTTATAAACTAAAAGTTCCATATGGTATTTATGATTACTACAGATACAAATGTAGTCTATTATTCACGAATAATGAAACATATAGCTTCATTATTCATGCACAGTAGGTAGTAATCTGAAATGTAGTCTTATTTCCTTTGGGAAGGCTTTCCGTTAAAGCGCTTTTTATTTCTTGAAGAATTATTGTGGCTATTTGATCTTGTTCTTGGCGCATACTCAGGAGATTCGCCTAATTCAACTGGAACTGGAATTTTATAAATTTCTTTTTCAAGAAAGTTTTCAATATTTTTAAAATTGCTTTGTTCTTTCTCGTTTACGAAAGTAATAGCTACGCCATCATTATTAGCGCGCGCAGTTCTACCAATACGATGTACATAGTCCTCACTGTCATTTGGAACATCATAATTGATAACTAGGCGAATATCGTCAATATCAATGCCTCTTGATACAATATCAGTTGCTACAAGAATGTTTATCCTGCCCGATTTGAAATCGCGCATAATCTGTTCTCTCTGAACTTGCTCTAAATCAGAATGCATTTCACCAACATTGAGCTTTTTCATTTTCAAAGCACGTGTAACCTCTTTAACTTTTATCTTAGAAGATACAAATACGATCACTTTTTCGGGAACTTCCTGTTCGAAGAGGTGTTGTACAATACCTAACTTTTGGCGTTCGTAACAAACGTACGCAGCCTGAATAATTTTTTCGGCAGGTTTAGATACCGCTAATTTAATTTCAGAAGGATTACGTAGAATTGTGTTTGCTAACTGTTGTATCTTGGCCGGCATAGTAGCAGAAAACATGATTGTTTGTCTTTCTTTAGGCATATGCTTGACAATCTGCATTATATCGTCAAAAAAACCCATATCAAGCATTCTATCAGCTTCATCAAGTATGAAATAAGAAACATGTGACAAATCTACATATCCTAAATTCAAATGAGAAAGCAGTCGTCCAGGAGTTGCTATGACAACGTCTGCGCCCAAAGATAAACCTTTTTTCTGCTGCTCAAATAAGCTTCCGTCATTTCCGCCGTATACAGCTACACTAGATACGGGCATAAAATAAGAAAAGCCCTCCATTTGTTGGTCTATTTGCTGAGCCAGTTCTCTGGTAGGCGACATAACCACGCAATTTATAACATCCTGTCTGTGTTCGCCTTTACATAGTTTGTTGAGCACTGGCAAAAGAAAAGCAGCCGTTTTACCGGTTCCTGTTTGCGCTACAGCTATTAAATCTTTGCCTTCGAGGATAATTGGAATTGCTTGTTCCTGTATAGGGGTGCACTCGTCAAATCTCATGGCATCAAGTGCCTCTAGAACACTCTCTTCTAATTCAAGTTCAGAAAACTTCATCTTATTATCTATTTATGTACAAAGATAAACTAATTCATTGTGCTCACAAATCTTTTCAGGATAGATGTTACAATATGCCTTGTTCATCTAAATAAGAGTCTTTAAATCCGAGAAAATAAAGAACCCCATCAAGGCCAATCGTATTAATTGACTGTTTGGCATTTGCTACTACTTTTGGTTTCGCATGAAAAGCGATACCTAAACCAGCTACACCAAGCATGGGGAGGTCATTAGCACCATCACCAACAGCTATCGTTTGGGCAATATCCACCTTTTCAACTTGAGCAATCAGTTTCAGCAGTTCAGCCTTTCGTTTACCGTCAACCACATCTCCTAAGTAATTACCGGTTAACTTTCCATCAACAATTTCTAATTCATTAGCATAAACGTAGTCTACACCATACTTATCTTGCAAATAACGACCAAAATAAGTAAATCCACCTGATAAAATTGCGATTTTATAACCATATCTTTTCAACACATACATTAATCGGTCGACCCCTTCAGTAATAGGCAAATTTTCTGCTATTTCCTTCATTACTGATTCGTCCAACCCTTTAAGAAGTGCCACACGTTCACGAAAACTTTCGGTGAAATCAATTTCACCTCGCATAGCCCGCTCTGTGATTGCTTTCACCTGATCGCCTACGCCCGCTTTGATAGCTAATTCATCAATAACTTCCGTTTCAATCAATGTAGAGTCCATATCAAAACAGATTAAACGCCGCATTCTACGATACATGTTATCAAGTTGGAAAGAAAAATCCATCTCTAATTCGCTTGCTAACTTCATCAACTGCTCCTGCATTTGTATCCTATCTTTAGGCGTACCGCGTACAGAGAATTCAATACATGCACGGATATTGGCTTTGCATTCGTCAAGCGGAATACGTCCCGTCAAACGTTTAATCGCATCAATATTCATGCCTTGCTCTGCCAATATTTGAGTTACGGCAGATATTTGGCGAGCAGTCAACTTACGTCCTAAAAGCGTTAATATATAACGGTTTTTTCCTTGCATTTTAACCCAATTCTCATATTCACCAACTGAGATAGGATAAAACCGAATGGTGACCCCTAAACTGGAAGCTTTAAACAGCAATTCTTTCATTATAAATCCGGAATACTGTTCTTCCGTCTTACAAAGAATACCTAATGACAGAGTATTGTGTATATCAGCTTGTCCGATATCAAGGATAGCTGCATCATATTTGGCTAATATTTCTGTAACTGAAGCTGTCAAACCGGGCCTATCTTCTCCGGTTATACGCATTAAGATAAGTTCAGTATTTGATAATTCCATAACTTATATTTTATATAATTGGCAAAAGTAAGGAAAAAACCTACATTCTATGCTAAATAACATCAAATATTACAGCTGGCAAGGAAGAAAAAAGTATTATTATTTGGATGTTAAGATAATAATTACTTACCTTTGCCCTGATTTCTATAAATAAAGGCCTTGATTATCAGTATATTTTGTGTACTGAATGCCTTTCACAGACAATGTTTCGGGTAGAAATCGCTGTTGGAAGACAGGCCCGGATAGTATTAACTAAAACCTAATTACATGAAATATGTAAAATGGATTTTTGTTGTATTATTAATTAGTTCCTTGACTTCTTTTGTAGCAAAAGACAAATCCAC
>MWBK01000150.1 GCA_002069025.1 Bacteroidetes bacterium ADurb.Bin302
AGAAATTGACTTCGTTTCTAAGAAACCAAAATCTGGAAAAAATCTAAATTCTTTAAGGGAAGGTTATTATTCAACAAAAGTCAAGTCACATTTTATTTTTTATAAATTTTCTTCAACAGAGTTGGAAATCATGAGAGTATTGCATGAAAGCATGGATATTCCTAATCGGTTGTAAAATGCAAAACGAGGTTTTTATGCTCTTCCGAATATGCGGAGAATAATTATATTATTCGCCGCATATTTACGGGGAATAAAATGTATATTTACTGCAAGAACTATTTCAGACAGTGGTAAAATACATATACGAATACAAAAATTGGACAGACTTCACTTGGCGGGAAACCGACATCAACGCAATATTTGGGGAAGTCCGTAATGTACAGGGTAAGATTATTGGACAAATGAACATGTTAGGTTTTGCCGCTAAAGAAGAAGCAAGCCTTTCAACATTAACACTTGACGTTATCAAATCTTCTGAAATAGAAGGAGAAAAACTAGACTACAATCAAGTTCGTTCATCTATTGCTAGAAGACTTGGAATTAATATAGCTGGATTGGTTCCAACCAATAGAAATATAGACGGAGTGGTAGAGATGATGCTTGATGCAACTCAAAATTATCAGAAACCTTTAACAAATAAACGTTTGTATGCTTGGCATTCTGCACTTTTCCCAACAGGTCATAGCGGAATGCATAAGATCGAAGTTGGTCGTTATCGATCAGGAGAAATGCAAATAGTTTCAGGTGCTTTAGGAAAAGAAAAAGTCCATTTTGAAGCTGTTCCTGCAAAAAAGGTCAAAATAGAAATGGACAAATTTTTGAAATGGTTCAATGATAACTCACCTATTGATCCTGTGCTGAAATCGGCCATTGCTCACTTCTGGTTTATAATCATTCATCCATTTGACGATGGTAATGGAAGAATAGCAAGAGCGATTTCAGATTTGATGCTTGCCCGCGCTGATAAAACAACTGAACGCTATTACAGTATGTCAAGCCAAATTTTAATTGAACGTAAAAAATATTACGAGATTTTACAAAAAGTGCAACACAGCACTGGCGACATTACAGACTGGTTAGATTGGTTTCTACACTGCCTGAAAAATTCAGTATTGTCAACACAAACGACATTGCAAAAAATACTTCGTAAAACCGATTTTTGGAAAATTCACGAAAACACTCCCTTTAATGAAAGACAGCGATTGGTTTTGAATAAACTTTTTGACGGATTTGACGGGAAATTAAAATCATCTAAGTGGGCAAAGATTGCTAAATGTTCGCCTGACACGGCATTAAGAGATATAAAAGATTTAATTGAAAAGGGTATTTTACAACAAGAACAACAAGGCGGGCGAAGTACCAACTACGAACTGGCAAACTTCTGAAAGTAAGACTACCGTATTCTGCTTCGGTTCGATAATATTTTAATAGTATTTGTACTTAAAATATAAAACCAGGTTTTTATGCTCTTCCCATTATCCAAATAATGTTCGATGATAATGGTGCTGATAAAACAAAAACTGCTGATCTTAATTGGTCAAATAATAACTCTTGGGAAATGGCTAGATTTAAATTCGTAAATTTAGTTTTCATTAGTTATAATTACTATATGTTTAATGCAATTGAGATAGACAGAGCTGACTTAACTATCATGGGTGTAAAGTTTGCGGATTTAAAAACATTAGAAGGTACTGCAAATGCATTAGGTAGTAATATGTTTGAAGGTTTCATTCCTACCAAGAAAGGGATTGAAATTATTCGAGATTATGTTTCGGGAAAAATTTCATTAAATGAAATGATTGCATTTGCTAACGAAAAAGCATATGTCTAACTCCTATAAATACATTGATAACCAATATACTTATATAGATCCTGATACAGGTTTATTAAAAAATTTATTGGGCATAACAGATGCAGAAGTATTGCTCTTTGTTGAGAGTGGTGCTGTAACAAAACGTCTACAAGAACTTTATGAGAACCCGATAAGGATTAATGGGATTGCTAATCTTTTTCAAATACATGAGTATTTATTTCAAGACTTATATTCATGGGCTGGAAAAAGACGCATGGTTGAGATAAGCAAAGATGGTAAGCAGTTTTTTCCAATTGGTAATTTCGACAATGCTTTAAAATTCATCGACTCTTTAATTAATGAATATTATCGAATTTCAAGTGCTGATATAAAAAGTATTGCACAAAAACTAGCAGAAATTCTAGATAATATAAATTACTTACATCCTTTTCGTGAAGGAAACGGACGAACACAACGCGAGTTTTTAAGATTATTAGCTTTAGAAAAGGGATTCCACTTAAATCTAAATCCACCTGATAACAAAAATGTGTACGACCGATATATGAAGGGTACTGTTGAAAGTGATTTAGATATATTAACTACATTGATATTTGAGTCGCTAAACTCTAAAGATGAAAGAAAGAACGGTACATAACAAAAGGCTTTACGTAAGTTGGTCTTTTAGCAATGATTCATTTTCTTACAAACTCATCCTACAAAACCTACCATACAAAGCTTCATAAATCGGAATGATATTTTTGATATCAAATAATGATGCTTGCGCATAAGCAGCTTCTTTCATTTCTGCCAATCTAGGTTCATCTTTTAATAGTTCAATGGCAAAACTACTCATGGCTGCTGTATCACCTACATCGGCCATGAATCCTGTTTTTTCTTGAATATTGATTTCGCCTAATCCACCGGCATTGGTACTGATCACCACTGTTCTGGCTGCCATGGCTTCTAATGCGGCTAATCCAAAACTTTCGTACTCTGAAGGAAGTAAAAACACATCACTTACTGCTAATATATCTTCAATTTGTTCTTGCTTTCCTAAAAATCGAACATCGTGTTCTACCCCTAATTCTCTTGCCAACTCTTCGCAGGCAGGTCTTTCAGGACCGTCACCTACCATCAGTAATTTAGAAGGCACTACTTTTTGCACTGCAGCAAACACGGTAATCACATCGGTTACTCTTTTTACTTTTCTAAAATTACTCGCATGCATCAAGATCTTTTCTCCATGTGGTGCAATTACTTTTCTAAATGCATCAATGGGTTTTTTATTGAAGCGACTAACGTCTACAAAATTGTAAATGACTTCAATATCTTTTTCTATTGCAA
>MWBK01000151.1 GCA_002069025.1 Bacteroidetes bacterium ADurb.Bin302
TTATTTTTCATTGTCCTAGCAAACTATTTTAACACTTAATTAGTGCTAAAGTTCACTAGACCCTCCCCTATTACGGAATCAACATCAAATCCACCTTTATTGGTAACTTGCAAACTATATTTCTGTGATCCCTGTAGAACGCCTGTTTTTGCATTATCCTGAACTTGATCAAATGTATCGCGAGTAGATTTGTAATTATTTAAGGCTGCGCTTAATTGGCGTTGCAACGCGTACGAATCTAACTTGGCAACCGTTTGTCCGCTTCTGACTTTGTCACCTTCCTTAAAGGGGAGGTAAGTTAACTTTCCTGACGTTTGGAAAGCAAGTTTTGCTTGATTTTGTGCAGTTACCACTCCGCTAGTTATAATGGTAGACTCAACAAATTTGACTGTACTGGTAATTGTAGAATTTTTGTTGATTTGTGCTTTTGAAACATTAACTTTGGCATTAACTATATATCCCACGATAATAACTACAAAAACAAACATTATTGCAAATATTTTTTTATTCATATTATTTTTCTAAATGGTCCTTGATTGTCTGCATTGTTGTCATTAAATCTTGTTTTTGTTTATTGGATAAATAAGATAGTAGTTGTTTAATTCTACTACTTCTTATTTTGACTGTTTGAGATAAAAGCTTAGCACCATTTTCCGTTAATTCGATTCTTATTACTCGGCGATCTTTTTTATCAAGTAATCTCTGCACTAAGTCCAAATCAACGAGTTTAGACATTAAACTTGTGGCTGATGGTAGTTCGATTTGCAAAAAGGAAGCAATATCACTCATATTGGCACCGCTGTTTTCTTTTAAGAATACGAGTGTGCGAATTTGCAAAATACTGAGTGAACCGAAACCAGTAGCAATAGTCATTTTCCGTTTTATTAAACGGAATATTTGGAATGCAAGTTCTTCGAGATCAAGATCTGAACTAGTCATATTTATAATTAGACAAACTAATAATTAGGTTTTATAATCTATTTTTGTCTTGTTGTCAATCCTAATCATATGAGTAAACTTTTACGCTTTTTAGAACCATATAGGTGGCTACTGGTAGCAATTATTATATTGGCTGTTGGACAGGCTTCGGCAAATTTGTACCTACCTAATTTAATGTCAGATATCGTCAATAAGGGAATTGCCGCCTCCAATACCAATTTTATCTTACAAACAGGGGGCTGGATGGTTCTCGTGGCTATAGGTGGAACAGTTTTTGCCATCATAGGTGTATATTTGGCATCTCTGGTGGCCACAGGGATGAGCAAAAGCTTACGAGCAGAAATTTTCGCTAAAATTCAACAGTTTTCACTTCATGAATTTAATGTTTTCGGCACCGCTTCTTTAATTACCCGAACAACAAATGATACTACACAAATCCAACAGGTAATGGTAATGATTTTAAGCCTCATTATCACTGCGCCTATTACTTTAGTTGTTGGCACGATTTTAGCCCTTGATCAGGACGTAAAACTTGCATGGACATTAATTGCCATTATGCCGGCTTTGATAGGCTTAATCATTTTTCTTCTTATAAAAGCTGTTCCTCTGTTTACTGAAATGCAGAAACGAATCGACAAGTTAAATTTAATTATTAATGAAAAATTGGTTGGTGTACGGGTAATCCGTGCATTTAATAGAAACCAGTATGAGGAAGCTCGTTTTGACTTGGCTAATCATAATGTAACTGATGTTGCGATAAAGGTGAACCAAGTGATCGCAACAATGATGCCTGTCATGATGTTTTTAATTAATATTTCAAGTATCTCTATTATTTGGTTTGGTAGTCATAGGGTGGCTGGTGGACATTTGGAAATCGGAGCAATGTTTGCATTTTTGCAATATGCTATGCAGATTTTGTTTTCCTTACTTATGGTGGCACTTTTGTTTATCATGATCCCTAGGGCTGAAGCATCAGCGAAAAGAATTTTTGAAGTTCTAGACACAGATCCGACAATTAAAGATCCTAAGACTCCAAACAAATCATTTGAACTACATGGTCAGATTGAATTTCAAAACGTAACCTTCACTTACGAAGGCGCAGAAAATCCTGCAATATCCAATATTTCATTCATTGCACTACCTGGTAAAGTAACTGCAATTCTTGGCGGTACAGGTTCGGGTAAGTCTGCGTTAGTCAACTTAATTCCGCGTTTTTATGATGTTACTAAAGGAAAAATACTAGTTGACGGTATTGATGTACGGGAAATGTCCCAAGTCGATCTACGTTCAAGAATTGGTTATATTTCTCAGAAAGCCAAACTATTTTCTGGAACAATTAAGGATAATTTACGTTTTGGTCGTGAGAACGCAACCGATGAAGAAATTTATCACGCAGCTACTGTAGCTCAAGCTAGTGAATTTATTGCTAACATGCCAGATACTTATGATTCGTTCATTTCCGAAGGAGGAACAAATGTTTCTGGTGGACAAAAACAACGACTTTCTATTGCTCGTGCATTAGTTCTCAAACCAGAAATTTATGTTTTTGATGATACATTCTCCGCTCTTGACTTCAAAACGGATGCAAAACTTCGAGCAGCCTTGAAAAAAGAAACTCAAAATTCAACGGTTATTATTGTTGCACAACGGATAAGTACTGTTTTAGATGCAGATCAAATTATTGTACTTGAAGATGGAAAAATGGCTGGAATAGGTACACATGGAGAACTTATGAAATCGAATCGAGTTTATCAAAATATTGCCAGATCTCAGCTCTCTGAGGATGAAATTAAAAAAGAAATTTTATGAAATCCGATTATAAGCAAAAACAGAATAAAGGAATGTTTGGAGGTATGGGTCGTGGTGGTTTTGGTGGCATTGGTAGACGTGCTGAGAAAGCTAAAAACTTTAGTGGTACGCTCAAGAGACTTTTAACCTATTTTCGATCAGAAAGAAATTTGCTCATTATTATTTTATCAGCAGCTGTCCTTGGTACGGCATTCAATATTGTGGGGCCAAAAATACTAGGTAAGGCAACAACAAAACTATTCGAAAATTTAATCTCCAGCTTCATAGTCCAGATGCAAAACCAAAATTTGCCATCGGCCCAGCAGATGCCAATCCCTGGCATAGAATTTGGTTACATCGGTCATATTATTTTTATTCTTCTTATCCTTTATGTGGTTAGTGCAATCTTTACATTTATTCAACAATATCTTATGGCGGGGGTTGCACAAAGGACCGTTTATAAATTGCGCAAGGAAGTCGACGAAAAACTAGCGAAACTACCTTTGCGTTATTACGACAGTCATTCACATGGAGACATTTTGAGTCGTGCCGTGAACGACTTGGATACAGTAGGATCAACTCTACAACAGAGTATTTCTCAACTCGTTACTTCGACTGCAATGCTTGTGGGGGTATTAGTCATGATGCTATCAATTAGCGTTAGTCTAACGTTGATTGCGCTTGTGACATTACCTTTGAGTGTCGTAATTATAACTAGTATTGCCCGTCGATCTCAATCCTTTTTTAAAGCACAACAAAAAGCCTTGGGGGATTTAAATGGTCATGTAGAGGAAATGTATACCGGACACGTCATAGTCAAAGCCTTTAGTCATGAGGAAAAAGCAATTACAATTTTTAATAAACTTAATGATATTTTGTATGATTCGGGGTGGAAGGCACAGTTTGTTTCCGGCATTATCATGCCAATGATGAGGTTTGTCGGCAACATTGGATATGTACTGGTAGCAATTGTTGGTGGAATTATGGCTACCCAAGGTGCAATTACTATTGGGGATGTCCAAGCCTTTATCCAGTATTCAAACCAATTTACACAGCCAATTATTCAGCTTGCCAATATTGCCAATGTCATTCAATCTACTATCGCTTCGGCAGAACGCATTTTTGAGCTTTTGGACGAAAAGGAAGAGCCGCCAGAGGCAACCGAATCGATTACTATCCCAAATCCAGTTGGCGAAGTGAAATTTGACCACATTCAATTTGGTTATCAAGATGATAAGATTTTGATGAAAGATATAAATATTGACATTAAACCTGGTCAAATGGTTGCAATTGTTGGGCCAACGGGTGCTGGCAAAACTACCTTGGTAAATTTATTAATGAGATTTTATGATGTTAATAAAGGAAAGATATTGATTGATGGGGTCGATATTACAAAGATGAAGAGGAGTTACTTACGGAACATGATTGGTATGGTGCTCCAAGACACCTGGTTATTTCATGGGACACTGCGAGAAAATATAGCCTATGGCCGCGAAGGTGCTACAGAACAAGAAATCATTGAAGCGTCTAGAGTAGCTCATGCAGATCATTTTATCCGAACGCTTCCTAATGGATATGATATGGTTCTTAACGAAGATGCTTCCAACATTTCCCAAGGCCAAAAGCAACTTCTAACAATTGCAAGGGCATTTTTAGCTGATCCAGTAATATTAATTTTAGATGAGGCTACAAGTAGTGTTGATACTCGAACAGAGGAACTTATTCAAATCGCAATGGCAAAACTTATGAAAGGAAGAACTAGTTTTGTTATTGCGCATAGGCTGTCAACGATTAAAAATGCTCATCTTATCCTAGTCATGAATCATGGCACAATTATTGAAAAAGGTACCCATAAAGAATTAATGGCTAAAAATGGTTTTTACGCGGAATTATATAACAGTCAGTTTAGTGAATAATATTTATATCTACCCAAGATATCAGCTTTTCATCGGGAAGAAAAATATGGAAATATGAGAGCTTATTTAGCTAGCATGATTTTGGAAACATAAAAAGACGAATCATAAGTAAATATATTCATAGATAATCAGATAATATCGCGCATATCTCATTGATTTTACCTCTGGAACGTATAATAATCTCCTCAAATTCGACTAAGTCTGCCCATTGTCATAGGGTTTTTTTGAACTTATACCTGCCAACAATTAGGAATTTATTTTTATAAATTGGAGGCCGGTATGAAAAATAAACAAAAGCATTAATTACTCTTCTTTTGTTAGTTTCCTTCTTAAGCATTACTTCTCCTGTTTTTGCCGTCTCTGCTGACGTAACCAAAATCAAAACATTTATCAAAAGTGTCATTCAGGTATTGGTCGTATTGACGGGATTAATTTTGGCTGGATTCTTTGTCTATGGTGGTATGGTATACAAGCGTTATTCGAAATTTTATTGAATAAAATGGAGATAAATTACAAAAATATTTTGGTACTTTAGATTTATTTTTATCCAAAAAGAATGTATCGAACAAAGA
>MWBK01000152.1 GCA_002069025.1 Bacteroidetes bacterium ADurb.Bin302
TTAAAGTAGTGCAATCGCTTACTGATGAGCAAGATGCCGAGGCTTTACGGGTTATGGAGAATCTTCCTATATTTAAGGCTGCAACACTTGACGGATATCGTGTAAAATCAGCATATATTGCTCCGGTAAAGTTTAGTAAAGATCATTGGATTGTAAAAGAGCCTGAACCAAGTTATGATGATTATTACTATTATTGATAATTAATTTCTGTTATGTTAGCTATTGGAGATACTATTGTTAGTTTAGATGTTCTTACTCAGGAGTTCTTGTGCAATATTAATCATTGCAAGGGAATTTGTTGCGTTGAGGGTGATAGCGGAGCTCCGATAACACACGAGGAGGCAGAAATTATTGAAAATCTTCTTTCAGAACTAAAACCTTATCTAACAAAAGAAGCACTTGATATAATTGATAAGCAAGGTGTTGCATATACTGATATTGAAGGAGAATTTGTTACGTCAATAGTAAATAATAAGGAATGTGTGTTTACCTATAAAGAAAATGGTATTTGGAAATGCGCAATAGAAAAATTATACGAAGAGGGCAAAACGAGTTTTAAAAAGCCTATTTCTTGTCATTTATATCCCATAAGATTGAAACAATACAGGAAATTTTTGGCAGTCGAATATCATAAATGGGAGATTTGTACTCATGCTTGCGTTGAAGGGAAACGTGTAAAACTACCTGTATATAAATTCCTTAAAGAGCCTCTGATAAGGCGTTTTGGTGAAGCCTGGTATGCAGAACTCGAACTAACTGCAAAAGAGTATTTAAAGTCAGATTATGCTAAGAATAAAGCTTATAAATGATGCTTTAATATCCTGATTATCTGGCATCTGCAAAAATTTATATAATCTGCAACAAAAAAACAGCATTTCGTATTGCATAAAAACAAAAAAGAAAGTACCTTTGCGGTGCATTAGGCCTGAGTGGTGGAATGGTAGACACGAAGGACTTAAAATCCTTTGGTCAGTAATGGCTGTGCGGGTTCAAGTCCCGCCTCAGGTACAAAGAGAGATTTTTCTGTTAAAAGAGGGATCTCTCTTTTTATGTATATTACTAGGTTTGCTTTTTTGTTCTCATTTATGTAACTTTGTTTGTTGATGCTTTTTTAAATTCAATACATTTCTAGTAATAAATCCTTTTGAGACACATTAATTTATGAAAATATTCTTGCTTCGCCTATGGGCAAAACTTATAGAATTTGTTAATATCCACGAAGATACTGATGTTGAGGCAACAATGTCTTCAGTTAGAAAATCAGTTGAATTCAGGGGTGCAAATGCCTGGCTGTTAGCTTGTGCAATAGTTGTTGCATCAGTCGGTTTAAATGTAAATTCAACGGCTGTTATAATAGGAGCCATGTTGATATCTCCACTAATGGGACCTATTAATGGTATAGGCGTTGCTGTTGGAATCAGCGATTCCCTTTTGTTGAGACGCTCGCTTTGGAACTTTGCTGTTATGGTTCTCATAAGTTTAGTTTCATCAACCACATACTTTTTGATAAGTCCTCTTAGCGATGCACAATCAGAATTGTTAGCCAGAACAAATCCGACCATATATGATGTGTTTATTGCCTTTTTTGGTGGTATAGCAGGTATGTTAGCAATGTCAAGAAAGGGTCAAGCTCTAACTATTGTATCCGGTGTAGCTATTGCAACAGCCTTGATGCCTCCTTTGTGTACTGCCGGATATGGAATTGCAACAGGCAGTTGGATGTTTTCGTTAGGAGCATTGTATTTGTTCTTTATTAATTCGTTTTTCATTGCTGTGGCATCATTGTTAATGGTTAAGTATATGCGTTTTCCTGTTAATAAGTATCTTGATGCGCACAAACAGCGGATGGTTAAACGTAGTATTTATTTGTTTTCAATAATAGTGTTGGTGCCAAGTGTTTTTATGGCGATAAGTGTGGTGAGAGAAACTGCTTTTAATTCTGCCGGTTCAAAATATTTACATGATATACAGAATAGCGAGATTTTTAAAGATGTAGAAATGGTAAATTCTCGTAAAGAATATTCAAGTAAAGGAAGTACAATATTTATTTCTTTTATTGGGAAACCCTTGGATGATACTCAGAAAGCATATTTAAATGAACATCTTGATGTCTATGGTTTAAGAGGAACAAAGTTAAGTGTAAAACAAACAGGCGAAAGTTTAGATTTGAATGTACAAGAAGGCTATATTAGCAAATTAATAGATAAGAAAGATGCATTAATAAAAAAACTGGAATCTTCTGTTGATAGTTTAGATAATGAGTTAGGTAAAACGCATTCATCAATAGAAATGTATAAGCATCTTGCGAAAGAAATCGCGGTACAGTATCCTAATGTTGAAAAGTTCTCAGTAACTCATGTCATAACAACACAAACCTCAGATTTAAAACAAGATACTATTCCGGTGTTGTTTGTTGAATGGAAAGGAGACTCTGATACTATTCAGAATCAGGCCTTATCAAACTGGCTTAAAGTGCGTTTAGATATTCCAAAACTTCAGGTCAGATCAACAAATTCAGTATTGCCATAGCGATAGAATCATTCTGAAGTGGTTTGTAATTAAATATTTCATCTTTTTACAAACCACTTCAGGCGCTTCTTTTTAAGTAAAAAACATTTTGATTGGTTACCAACCACCTTTAATAGTGATAAATTCCAATTTTTTGTTTATATCTGCGGTATTTAGTTAGTATTTTTATGATTTGACCACCGTAAAG
>MWBK01000153.1 GCA_002069025.1 Bacteroidetes bacterium ADurb.Bin302
AGTGAAATTCGTTAATGGTATTGAAGAAAAACGGATCGCCGCCTAAATCCCATACACAACTATTGACAATAGCTCCTTGGAGATAGCGTGATTGTAGGTGCCGGAGCAGTTGTTACAAAGTCTTTTCCATCGAATTCTGTCATCGCAGGAGTGCCAGCTATAATCATAAGAAGGCACAACTTGATATTACATGAATTTGAACCTGATGAATCTTAAAGCATAGCATGTTAAAGATGATTAACATTAATCCGATTAGATAGTGCGATTTCCTAACATGAAGATTTCTAAGAATTTAAATTTGTAAATTAAAATTAACACGGTATTTGATGCAAAATAAAAGTAACAACACAATACAAGCTTTTTGGGTTGGAATGGGTAGTTTAAGTGCGTTTACATTGAGCATAATAAGTGCGGCTATACTTTCCCGTTATTTCGACAAGGCTGAATACGGAACATACCGTCAAATTCTATATGTTTACAGTACGTTGCTTGTTGTTTTTTCAGGGCGCGGTGCCGTTTTGGTCTTGCTCAAGGGAAGGATATCGTCTGGAAGATATCCAAAGTATTGTTTATTGCAGGATTTGTATTCTCAGTTTTTTTATTTTCCTTCTCCGGCATTATTTCAAATATTTTAAGAAACCCCGAATTAGCAATAGGGCTAAAATATTTTTCGCCAATACCTATGCTGCTTCTGCCAACACTTGGAATTGAAGGCATTTTTTCTACTTATAAAAAAACCATTTATATTGCCATTTACAATATAGCAACCAGGATTTTAATGCTTTTATTCATAGTCCTGCCTGTTATAATATTTAAAGGTTCTTATCTCTATGCAATTTACGGCTGGATTGTAGTTTCAATCATTTCATTAATAATTGCCTATTATTTTAAAGGTATACCCTTTAAAGGTATTCATGCAGAAAAAGCTAATCTTACTACAAAACAAGTTTTTCAGTATAGCTTGCCATTAGTAACTGCAAGCATTGCAGGTATAGCAATCCATTCGGCAGATCAATTCTTTATCAGTAGATACTTTGGGACTGAAATATTTGCTGTATTTGCAAATGGCTTCATTGAACTGCCCTTTGTTCATATGATATCTACTTCAGCATCTGTTGTGCTAATGCCGGTGTTTTCAAAAATATTACATGAAAAAACTGATATTAACGTATTAAAAGATTTATGGACGAATACTCTCACAAAATCTGCAATCCTTATTTATCCAATTTTAATTTTCTGCATGTATTATGCTGATGATTTAATAATATTTTTATATTCAGAAAAATATGCAGATTCCTCTTTATTTTTTCAAATTGCAATGATTAGAAATTTTTTTAACATTATAATTTTCGCACCTCTAATTTTAGCAGCGGGCAGAAGTAAATTTTATTCTAATTTTCATATAGCGATGGCAATCTCGAAATCCCGCAGGCTATCCATAGAAGGCTTGTAAAAATATCCTTTTCACCGCTTGACTATTTTGTTGTTACAGGTTGCTTCGATCTTGAATTTTAAATCAATAATTTCTTTTTTGAGCCTTGAACTTTGGACTTTTTTATTCCCTTTTAAGTGATACCCGTTGGAATACATGATGTTTATGGAACTACTAATAAAAACTTTTGCTTTTTTAACCTCACCCCAGTGTATTTGCAATCAATATTAAAACAGTTAACAAACTCCGGCCTAGCTAAGCGGTTGCTGAACGGCATGTTCTGGATAATACTCGCAGCCATTGTTTCCAGAGGTGCGGGCCTTATCATATCTATACCCTTAGCGCGATTTCTTGGTAAAGAGACCTATGGTGAATATGGGATAATTTATACGACAATGACAATGTTCAGCATTGTTGTGGGTAGTGGCCTTTCAATGACTACGACTAAACACATAGCTGAATACCGCACAACAAACCCAAATCGAGCTGGAAGGATCATAGCTCTTAGCAATGCATTTGCTGTCATCTTTAGCTTGGTAATGTCTTCTGTATTAGCTATTACAGCACCATGGATAGCCAAGAATGCAATAGCAGCACCTCAATTATCTTTTTTATTAGCATTAAGCTCTTTAGGTATTTTTCTTACTACAATCAATCAAGTTCAAAATGGCACCTTGGTTGGCTTGGAAGCTTTTAAAAGTATTTTGAGTCGAAATATTTTAAACAGCATAACACGCTTCATTCTTTTGCTCGTATTAACTTATTGTTTTGGTCTTCTAGGGACGATATTAGGAATGATCAGCGCTGAAGGAGTCACTTGGATTCTGAACCGTTCCGCAATCATAAAACATTGTAAACTCGCTGGCATTATTATTAGTTATCATAAATGTCTTACTGAGTTTTCGATTATTTGGAATTTTTCCATACCTGCGGGAATTATTGGTGCATTAAGTGCCGTGATAGTGTGGGTAAGCACTGCAATTCTAGCGAATAGGCCGAACGGATACGCAGAAGTAGGCCTATATACTATGGCACTTCAATGGAAAACTGCAGTTATATTTGTTCCTCTTGCGCTAAACAATGTGGTGCTACCAATATTAGCAAACCTGTATGGATTAGGAGAAAACAAAAAGTATGCAACGGTTCTTAAAATTAACATATTATTTTATTTATTTTCAACGAGCATCGCTGCATTAGCGATAGCCGCTTTATCTTCTTTTATTGCCAAGTTATACGGCCCTGAATTTATCAATGGAGCTAATGTAATTTCAATATTGGCATTTTCGTCTGTGTTTTTTGCTTTACAGGAGCTCCTTCTGAACGCCTTGGCTAGCCGGGGGAAAATTTGGCATGGTTTGGTTACCAGAATCTTATCAGGGTTAATCATGATAGTGTTGACGATTAAGTTCACAGCACTTAATTGGGGCGCCTATGGCTTAGGCGTAGCTTCCGTTATTTCATATGCTTTTGGTTTTTTATTACAGTTAGCTTTTATACAAACAATTAATTCTAATGACAACGATATGGATGCTATTACAAAGCGCATTTAATCATATTAGTTGAATTTGAGGAGGTATTAGCGCACATGAAATGGCTACAGAAAGTCCCGCGTTTCAGGATTGTTGATCGTGAAGATTTTTTAGTAAAATACTGTTCTAATAAATCAGTATTGCATCTTGGTTTTGTTGATTCAGAACTATTAAACGAACGAATAAATAATAACAAATGGTTACATAGCAAGCTAAATTCTGTTTGTGCTTCATTGTGGGGAGTTGATATTGATGAAGAAGGTATAGGAATAGCTAAAATAAACGGATACCTAAATATTGTGCGAGGGAATGTTGAAGACCCAGGTTCAATAAATATTAGAAACAAATTTGATGTTGTTCTTGCTGCTGATATCATAGAGCACTTGTCAAATATTCGGGGACTTTTAGAGACAATACGGCAGAATAAAAGTGAGAAGGGCGTTGGGATAATAACGACACCAAACGCAATGCGCTATTACAATCCTATATTTTCAATGTTCGGCTTTGAATTAATACATCCAACTCACACTTTATGGTTTTCAACGTCAACTATTAAATATTTATTAGAAAGCTCAGGTTATGAAATTTTGGATACATACATGTTTATAAACGCTAGTAAATTCAAGCCAACCATTAATGATTCATTGGCAAGGAATTTGCTCAAGCTTCCCATATACTTACTCGATCGATTCTTTTCATGGACACTTCTTCGAATTTGCCCATTAATAAGCGACGGATTAATCGTTGTTTTCAGGTAAATTTTGGTGTCTGATTTCATTATTTCCTTCTTGGTCGTGCCACCGCTGCGGCATGTTTTGTTTCTCTCGCCATTGAGTTTCATTTTGTCAGCATCATAATGTGTGTATTTAACTAAATATAAAGGTTTTATTATTGAACGGTCTAAGATTAAAAGCACAAGAATTCGATACAGAAAGAATATTACCACCACCTCACCTGCGTTTGTGGTTTCCCACGATAGTTGCCTTAATTATATGTTTTGGTTATATTCTTTGCGGGCGAGGTTTTGCGGGATTACATATTCCAAGCGTACCCATATATATAGGTGAAGTTCTTCTGATTATATCGTTTATTTACTTCTTTGGCGATTTTTTTAAATACGGGGTTAATAGGTTCCAGGCTCTTCAATTACTCGTTTTTATAGGCTTTGTTTTTTTATTAGTAAAAGATTTAATCAATGAGCACCATGAAACAATTTCAATGCTTCGTGATAGCGCAACTTTTTATTACATGTTGTTTTTGTTTTTATTTTCGAATTACCGCGGTTCCCTTGTCTTTGCAAAGATTGTAGAATATCTATCCAAATACCATCTCTTGTTCGGACTTTCGCTATTTGCACATGCTCTTTTTGAGCCTTTTTTTTCATATTTCCTTGTTCTTGGTGATGATTTTTATGGGTTATTCTTCATGCCTGGTTGCATGGTACCGCCTTTGGCGACGCTTATTATTGTAATTCTCACAGAAAAAGCAACCAGTAGAAAACTGACTTTGATGGAATTATTTAATATTGGAATATTATTCTCAGCGATCATCATGACGCAATCCCGAGGCGCTATTCTGGGGGCATTAGTCGCTTTGGGGGTTTATATTGTATTTCTCTCCAAATTTCGCGTGCGATTTTTGTCACTTTTATTGCTTGGAACTTTTTTCATTGTAGTTCCTATATATTTCTCTTTGCCTACCCTCCATGATTTTCAAGAGAGATTGTTTGTAAATTATGAACGCAATGTGTTTGATTTTCTGCATTCTGAAGATATGTTGAAGGCTAAATTCAGAGCCTTGGTTGACCCCAAGGGAGATGAATACAAGGGGGCTACAGGTGAGGGCAGAATAAAATGGTGGAAAGCGGTTATTGAAGACAACAAATCATCGCCAGAAACTTTTCTACTTGGTCAGGGATTCGGGCAGAATTTGGGAGAAGCAATTAACTATGGGAAACATACTGTCAGAGGTGCGCATAATGCATGGATAAATATTTTTGGATGGACGGGCCTTGTAGGTGTCGTTCTCTATGCTATTTTTTTTCTAACAGTTTTTCGTTTTTTCTTTTTTGCTAGAAGACAACTTGATGCAAATGACCACCCTGATAAAATATTGGCCTGCAACACGGCCTTGGTTTTTCTCACTGCCGTGCTAGTAACTACTATGTTTGATAACAGCTTAAGCGGTCCCGCTATGGTGATTCCTCTTTATGTCTATTTAGGAAGCGCTGCCTCTGTAATTTTAAGCCTTCGATGAATGCATACGCAGTCGATTTACTATAAAGATCAGGAGAATAATATGCGCGTTTTGATTGTCCATAATCATTATGGCCGTTACGCCCAAGGGGGCGAGGCGAATGTCATGAATGCCGAGGCCAGGCTACTAACTGAGCATGGGCATGAGGTGATGAAGTTTGAACGCACAAATGCCGAAATCTATGAGACGGGCACGCTGACAAAAAAAATAAGTGCATTTTGTAATCTTACGTGGTCTCAAAAGAGTTACCAGGATATCAAAAAAGTTATAAGGTCTTTTCGGCCAGATATTATGCACGTCCATAACTATAAATATGTTTTGACGCCATCGATTTTTGGCGCTGCCAAAGACCTTGGTGTTTCCACTGTTCTCACGCTTCACAATTATAGGCTTGCATGTCCCGGCGGTCAGTTTTTGAGAAATGG
>MWBK01000154.1 GCA_002069025.1 Bacteroidetes bacterium ADurb.Bin302
TAAAGACAACGCATATGAACATGCGTTAATTGATTGAAAAGCTGAGATTTATCCTCTCTTCAAGACCCTCTCCTTGAGGTGAGGGATAAAATCAAAATTATACAAAACAAATGATTACCGTTAATTATTATAAATGATAGAATGTAAATATGAAAAGAAAAACCTTTAAATATAGATTATATCCAAATAAATCTCAGGCGAAAAAGCTGAATTCTGGAATAAACGCATGTAGATTTGTCTGGAATAATTTTTTGGGCGAACGAAAGAATTTATACGAGACTGAAAAGAAATCTATTTCTAAGTTTGACCAAATAAACAGGTTGCCAGAACTCAAAAAGGAATACCCATTCCTTAAAGATGCCTATTCCCAGTCACTACAACATATTGGGACAGCTTTAGACTTAGCATTTAGAGCATTCTTTCAGCGAATTAAAAAGGGTGAAAATCCTGGTTATCCCAGATTTAAAGGTGTTAATCGCTTATCATCTATCAATTTTACTCAATATGGACGTGGTTGTAAAATTGCCAATGGAAATTTAGCAGTTTCTAAAATTGGTGATATTAAAATGATTTACCATAGAGAATTAACTGGAAATCCAAAAACCGCCAGAATTAAACGAACTGCAACTGGAAAATGGTTTGTTACTATTGTATGTGAATATGATCCAGAAACACTTCCAGTTAATTTCAATTCAGTGGGTATAGATTTAGGAATTTCCAAGTTTGCAACGCTTTCTGATGGCAAGGTGATTGAAAACCCAAGATTTTTAAAAGTAGAAGAAGAAGAACTGAAAAAAGCACAGAGTAAAACAGATAAACTCAAAAAAGGTAGTGTGGAAAGAAGGAAGGCTAGAAAAGTAGTTAATCGGATTTATGAACGATTAAGTTGGAAAAGAGAGAATTTCACCCATCAGGAATCAAGGAAAATTGTCAACGAATATCAGAATATTTTCCTTGAAAAATTAGAGATATCTTCTATGGTGGAAGATAACGAATTCAAACTAAGTAAATCTATCTTAGATGTCGCTTGGAATCAGTTCACAAGTATGATTAAATACAAAGCGGAAGAAGCTGGTAGAAATATTGTATTTGTGAATCCAAGAAATACATCTAAGATATGTAGTCGCTGTGGAATACTTGTAGAAAAGCCTCTGTCACAGAGGACACATTCTTGTAAATGTGGTCTGATAATGGACAGAGATTTAAACGCGGCTATTAATATTTTAAGACTGGGGACACAGTCTTTGAAGCCCCTACCTTGAGGTAGGGGAGTGTTCACGTTAATATATTACTATGTATGAATATTTTATGTAGTTTATTTGTGATTAACAAATTATAAGAAAGTTGCATGTCCTGTGATTGAAATCTTTGCTACATATGTATGGGCGGCGGTTAAAGCCTCCGTTCCTGCGTCTATTTTACTTATTATTATTATACTAATTTTAACAATCTGGATGGCGGTAAAGATTGATAGAGCATTACATAAGTCAACGGAGGACACAGATTTTTTTAAAAAAAGTTAGAAATAGAAGAAAAGCAAAGACTTAAAATAGAAACATTAGTTGCGGATTTACCTTGTGTATCAAAAGAAAATGCAACTTGGTTACAGAACGTTAATAAAAATGGCGGTGCATGTCCTAGTAAAAATGTTTGTAAATACAAAGAACAATTAGATACTGAAAGAGATTGAATATGAAAGTAGTTTTAAAAAGATTTAAATTCGATGAAAAGCAGGTACAGGGGCGTGCTGTATTATATGATGATAACAATAATAAAATATTGGAATTTGTTACATTAGAGCGACCATGGCTTGATAATCGTAAAAACATTAGTTGTATTCCTGCTGGTGTATATAAAGTTGAACCTCGTTGGTCACCAAGATATGGTAACCATTTTATTGTAAATGATACATATCCACGTGAGAATATTTTATTTCATATAGGTAATTATATTGGAAGTAAGAACCCTAAAACTGGAACATCGGATTCAGACGGTTGTATATTGGTTGGAACTGAGTTTGTTGATATAAACCGTGATGGTATCATTGATATTTCTGCAAGTAAAGCGAAACTGAAAAGCCTACTTAAACTTGCACCAAAAGGATTTATGCTTGAAATCCTGGACATTAAGGAATGAATATTGTGAAAATTGCAAAACATAGGTAGTAAGAAAATATTCAGATGTACGTGTGGACTAGAAATAGACAGGGATTTAAACGGAGCAAGAAATATATTCTTAAAGAATATTTCTCTTGCGTTGGCGGCTTCGCCCTTTCTGAAGGAAATTTCAGATTGTATATCTAAGCAACTTGTTAAAAGTTGTTAATGGAAAGGAAGCAGTTAAAATTATGGAATTGAGTGTATATTGTGATGAATTATTAGAAATGTATATAGATGGTCGGGTTCCCAGTCAATCATATTACGATAAGGAACGCCCCAAGAACATGAGAACAAAAATGGTAAATGGTGTACCATTTATGGACATTGCATATGAACACCTTAAAGATTTTTTCGATAGAGATGAAATTGAAGCCGCAGTTAGGGAAATGCTTAGACTACAGACAGAGACAGATTGTAAGTTCTTTGGTTTAAATAAAGGACAGGCAAATATAAGTGGAACTTATATTCAGAACCATTTATTGGGTAGTAAAAAATCACAGCGGAATATTCATAAGCGAATAGATGAATTAGGTATTGAAGAAAGTGATATTACTGATAAGACTATATTGGATTTGGGTAGTTTTCATGGTGGTATGTTATTTTGGGCTAGTCAATTTAAACCATCTGCTATGTTGGGGGTTGAAGTTGATGAATATAAATGTAGACTGACTAGGAAGATAGCAGCGTTTGCAAATATTCCGATGGAAGTTGTACAAGCCGACTTAAATGATTATATTATTACTAATAAATATGATACTGTATTTTGCTTAGCCATCATTGGACATTTAAGAAATTCAAGTAATCTTTATAAACAACTTTATGATATAACAAATGATGTATTATTCCTAGAAGGAAACAAACATACAGACCCAGAAAAGATTGAAGAGAGATTACGAGAGGCTGGTTTCACTAATATAGAATATCGTGGTCGTTCAACTGATGATGGGATTGGGAGACCTATATTCAAATGCAGGAAAGACTAATAGAATGCATATATGAAGAAGCAAATGCGTTATTTAAGTCTAATTATGTAGATGATGAACGAATGTCTATGTTTGATATACCTATCGGGAATAATATAACATATTATTTATTAGATATTCTGACAAAGGAAGAGTTTTTAAATATCCATTGGCACTTTATAAGAGAAACAAATAAATTAAATATATTATCTGAAGGTAGGAAACTTAAAGATAATGCAATGGCATTTATAAACTCGGGTTATAATTATGATGACTTGAATGATGAAACATTACCAATTCCCGAGAATCAATGGTTTGATAGATGTCAAATCATCCATGATGAATTTGACATGAATAAATTAGGCATCCCAGTATTAAGACATTTTCATAAACTTGATTTTCGTAAACATCTTGATAATTTATATATTGTTGATGGTAATCATCGATTATTAGTATATGCTATAAAACTATTATTAGATGAGATTGACTTTAAACCATTTAAAGTGATATATTTACATTATTCTAAAAATAGGACGATGTAAAGTTATGATTATTGGTTTCTCTGGTTTCGCTAGAGCAGGTAAGAATACTGCGGCAGAAGAGTTCGCTAAACTAACAGAGGCAGAGTGTAAACACTTTATTTCCATTATCCATGTATTCTCATGTAGAATTTACGGACTCAGGAAATATTCATATAAAATCAAGAAAGATAAGGATATACCCAAATAAAGATGATATTAAAACATACAATCGTTACTTGGGACTGAGTAGATATTGGTTTAATCAAGCTATAAACTATTTAAAACAAGAAGGAACAAAAGCATCTATCATGGAAGTCAGAAAAACTCAAAAAGATAATCACCCGGAATGGGCTTATGATTGTCCCCAGAGAATAAGAGAGCACGCTATGCTAGATGCTTGTAATGCTGTTAAAAATGCTAAGCTGAAATGTAAAAGAACAGGTGCCTTTCAAAATGTTGGATACAGAACTAGAAAAGATACTAAACAGAGGTTCGGCTTTGATAGACAATCATTGAAGCAACACCGCCTGTTTAGAGGAAAACATTCAATTAAATTTCATTCAACGGAGGTAATTAATGTAGAAAAAGAAGGCAATAGAATAGTTCGAGAAAATGGTAGGTGGTTCATAATAACACCAATCGATTATAAAACCAAGAAACCTGAAAACCAAAGGCTTGGGATTGTAGCTTTAGATTGTGGAGTTAGAACATTTAAAACCTATTATAGTCCATTTACATCTGGAAAATTGCAAAACATAGGCAGTAAGAAAATATTTCAATGTAAATGTGGGCTAGAAATGGCCAGGGATTTAAACGGAGCAAGAAATATATTCTTAAAGAATATTTCTCTTGCGTTGGTGGCTTCACCCTTTTTAAGCGAAAGCTTAAATTGTATATCTAAGCAACTTGTTAAAAGTTGTTAATGGAAAGAAAGCAGAATAAAAAGTGAAAAAGTTTTTTAAGTCAATCTTTGGTATGTTCTTTGGTAATGATGGTATTCTTAGCTCGTCTAAGTTAATGGCGGTCATTGGTTATGCGATGTTCGTATTCATAACAGTCTGGACATGTATATATAATCCTGAGAAGTTTAATTATGAATTGTTTGCGATTTTAACTGCCGCTTCTAGTTCTAGTATTAGAGTTGTTGACAAATGGATGAATGTAGCTAAATCAGGAGCACCGCGTGAATGAAATCAAAATCAGCACTAGTTCTGATTATGGTAGTTTGCTTGTCATTGTTCTCGCCATTGCCTGTATCTGCGGAGGAGTCATATACTATTACAAAGGTACAGATAAAAGCATTAAGCGAGAACTTGACAACATTGAAAGAATTAGTGCTGAGCTTGCGTCAGAAACTAGACAACTACAAGATTCAATTGCAACTCACAGCACAGGAATTGCAAGCGTCTCAACTACAATTATTAAAAGCCGAGAACGAATCGAAGACGTTTATACTGACCTTGAAAAAGCAGGAAATGAGGTTACAAGAGCAATCATCGTCATTGATAAATGTGAACAAATCATTGAAGAAGTTAAGGCAAAAAGAAAAGATTAAAAATATCTTTTTTACGGCTATTGTCGGTTATCTTGTAATAAAAAAATGATACCAGAAAAGTTTAGCGAATCTAAGATAATTAGTCGGTTGGAGTGGGATGCCATTCCGGTTCCTATTGGAAAGCCATATTTTCCACATGTACCAAACAAAGTAATAATACATCATTATGGCTTTCCATCGGATAAACCAAATCTCAAGATTAGTAAATCATTTAAAGGACATGCTAGTATTCGTGAATTACAGCGTGATGATATTAAAGAGCTTGGTTTAATTGATATAAAGTTCCATTATATAATTAGTCCGACTGGTGCTATATATGAGGGCAGACCATCACAATACATAGGGAAACATATTCCTGGTTATGATAATGGTGCAATCGGGGTTCTTGTATATGGGAATTACAATGTAGAGCCTTTAACTTTTGTAGTAAAAGAGGCGATTGTATGGTTGCTTTTACACTTACGGTATAAACATGGGATAGAATTACCGAAGTATTTATATGGGCATTGTTGTAAAGCCCTTACAACATGCCCTGGTTATAATTTAAACGCATATATTCAAAAATTGAAGGCGGGACGACCTTAGGTTCGAGTCGAATTCTTTTTAAATGTGAGAATGCATCTTTTATTTCATCTGGCGTACAATCATTTGGGTCTTTACCAACTGGCAATTCAGCACCATATATCGGCAAATCTGGTGCGAAATCCAATATATCACTTGCGTGTTTTAATACCGCATTTTGCCCAGCTTTAGTTTTTTCATCATTATCAAAACAGAATATAATCTTTTTAAAGTTAAGTATTTTCGTTAATTGTTTACGACTAATGTTTGTATTTAGTGTCGATATTACATTTTTATAGCCACATTGAACTAAATACATTAAGTCAAATGGCCCCTCTGCGAGTATACAATAATCATTATTAGTGATATTTTCATAGTTATATATAAAGCTTTCAAATAATGAATTATTTAAACAGTATAAATATCTCAATGTTGATGGATTATCACCGATATATCGGCTATTAAACCCTATCAGTTCATCATTCATATAATATGGAATTATTATTCTATCTGCATACTGACCCGTTTTACAGTATTTAAGCCTATATCTTTTGATAGTATCTTTTGTTAATTTTCTTTTCTTAACTAAGTAATTTAAGCTAGTTATATCACGAGTTGCTGGCATAAAATCATTCATTAGACAATCAATTGTATGTGAAAAGTTAACTGTATTTTCATATGACAATATATTTTTTGTACTAGCCTTATATATAGACCCTATTTTAAATTGAACAGTGTCTTTTGGGGTTATTAAATTATCTATATCAGATATATCACCACTAACAAGTTTTACAAGTGATTTTAAATTACCAGACATTAAACAGCTAAAACACTTCCACTGACCAGATTGTGTGTTTATTGAGGCGGATGCATGTCTATCGGGATGATTTGGGTTAATACATCTAAATTGGAGTTCAACACCATTTTTACGAGGGGTATAATCAATATTGAGCTTTTTAAAAACTTGTTCAACGATTGATAGCATGTTGGTTTATCCTATCTCTGTCCACTCCGTTAAGAATGGATTATTTTGGGGGTCAAATACATTTTCTTTTGATGCAATTACTAATTTATCACCAGGCTCTAATATTAACGTAGCTTCAAATAGTTTAATGCCTTTTTTATTATATGCCATTGAAAATATACAAGATTGGGAATGGGGGTGGCGTTTTATCAGTGCGCCTTTGTGCAAATTATATCCATGACCAATCATAGTAGTTATCCAGTAATTACTATGATTACAAGGCATCTCGGTATTGATATATTTTACACCATAGCGGTCAAATAAAACACCACCGTCTATTTTAAAAACTCGGTTCTTATCGGAATTAGAACACATCTGTTCAATATGTTCTCTATTTGTATTCTTAAATAAGAAATACTCATTTCCCCATTTTTGAATATTCGTATTAGGAACAATTATAAATGGTCTAACCAGAAACATGCCTTCTTTTGAAAAGCCTGCTTCCATACAACAAGAACCGAGTTTGATTACATTAAACAAGAGATTACACCAGAATTGTTATAAGTTGATTTAACCTACTAAGATTTTTAACAGCCGAGTTTATTATGTCACTTGGTACTATATTGTGAAATTCATCTAAATTTCCTAATGTTTCTAATACCATAATACCAGCTTCTAAATTTTTATCAAGCTCTTTTATTAACTTTTCTGCTTTTTCTGCAAGTTCTTGTTTTGATTTATTATTTTCAAGTCGTTTTTTTATCTGCTCAGCCTCTGTTAACTTAAACTTTTCTTTAATTTCCTTTCTTGTTTTGGTTTCAGCGTTGCTAAGCTCTACGTCATCGAACGGGATATTATCAATCTCAACCGCATTTGTGCCCATTTTAACATCGAGTAAGAAACCAGTTATCTCTTTAATTAACGCATTTGTAAATGTTTTCTTAGAAAGGTCATTTCGATTTACAATTATTTTCAGAATGTCAATTACAGGTTTATATGAATTGATTTTATCTGCATAACCATCTAGTACTTCTGCCACTCCAGCAACTACGTATAGTGGACATCTGTTCTTATTAAAGAAATCATGGAATATTTCTTTTTCTTTATAGAAGTTCCATATTTTTAAATAATTATATATTGAAGATTTATTAAGTCCAAAAATAGAAACTAGGGATTTTGGGTCAGTTGGGTCATCTTTAGATACCATCGTATCCTTTTCAAAATAACGCCCGATTGATACGGTCTTATCCCATTCAGACATTTCCAGACGACATTCATTACTACCAAATGATATTTTCAGAATCTGTTCTTCTGAAAGTCCATGATAAACAATGGCTTTGGCAGGTTTGTCTAATTGTCTTAATGCTAGAACACGTCCTTCTCCTGCTATAAGATAGTTTTTATCATTCAAAACTGCTATTTGAATAGGTTCAATCTGCCCTTGTAGTTCAATTCTATTCTTCAAATCTTCTATTTCTGAAACAGTTCTTGACGTTTTCCTAACCTGATATTTTTTAGTATCCAGGTTCTTAGGAGAAATGTCAAATTCTGGTTCAAACCGAATATAGGAATTTGTTTCTACTACGGGGACTTCGGTTTCTTTTATTTTCTTTATTTTCTTATCGTTAGTCGGCTTGGTAGGTTTGCTTACTTCTACCACTGGGTCTTGGGTACTGGTATCGGGGTTAACATCATCCGCCAGTTCCAGGTCTAAGTCAATGTCGTCTAAACTTTCATTATCGGGGTTACCTTTAAGATTCGCCAAGTCTTCGGCAACTTCATCAACCACTGGTGGGTTGTTGGAATCTTCCATATCATCTAGGTCTAAATCATCAAGTTCTAAATCAGAACTATCCATTGGTTCATTTTCAGAGGATTCCACTTCAACTTCTTCATCGAGGTCGAGGTCGAGGTCATCAAGAGTAATATCATCAATATCTGACATAAATATTATACCCTTTCTAATATAAGTTTTAATATTTTTTTACGTTCAGTGTCTGAAATGTCTGCATTTTTTATTCGATTTAGAATGCCTTGTTCATAATCATTGTTACCACTGGAGTATCTTACTAGGAAGTCTGCCACGATTGTATTTATGGCATCTGGTAGGCTCATATCGTATTTGATACAGAAATCATAAAACGCAATTGGGACTTTAAATTTTTCGATGCCATCTATAATTTCAACTGAGCCATACCCTGTTTTATCAACTTCAAGATACCATCGTAACGTCTTATCCATAGCATCGAAGTTAATACGCTCATCATTCATTTGGTAACCTTTCTTGTGGTTTCGCCTGTATTAAGTTTCTTACGTCATCTTCATACAGTAGAATCTTCTTGCCAGATGGCAATGAAAATGGCTTTAAGCAACCCCTATCAATATAGTTCCTAATTGTGTTAGGATGTACATTGAGAATGATTGCCGCTTGGTTAATGGTTATCATTTTCTCACTCATAATTATTAAATTCTCCTTTATTTAACAATTTATCACAATTTATAATATTATAATAAATGTCAAATATTTTATTATATACTGTTTACAATATATACTAAACTATCATAATTGTCAATAAATTATTATTGTTGTAATTTGTTAAATATTGTGGTATGTTGTCATAAAAGCAAGAAAGGCAGTT
This sequence comes from Bacteroidetes bacterium ADurb.Bin302, assembly GCA_002069025.1. The sequence goes on from MWBK01000154.1 coordinate 9,362, forward strand.
ACATGATTTTAGATTATGAAAACAACCAAATACTAATAACAGAGGAGCCTGGTGAAACTTTTATAAAAATACAGGAATCATGTGAGTTTAACTTATGTGTACGGCTGAGAAATAAACAATTTCAAATACCATACATAGCACTACCAATACTCCAAAAAACTTTAAAGACGATAGGTTATCCGATTAAGCCAACAGATGCCCTTAAACGACACCATAGGCAATTTATTACACATAGAGATTTTTTAACCTCACTTAAAGACAGTCGGTATGATATTAACAATCCAGAAATAGCAGAAATCGTTGCATATATTAAAAAAACAGAAGATGAAATTAAGCGAAGGTGTAAGGAATTTAAAGGGTTCTATGGAAATCAGATTGATAGTATCATATATGGCATCATTGGTAAGCGAATCGTAATTGGTAATGATATTGGTACAGGGAAGACTCTAACCTCGATAATGATTGCTAAATTCTTAATGGAAAAACGAAATGCTAGGCGAACTTTAATTCTGTTACCAGCATCATTAGCAACAAACTTCTATCAGGATTATAACAAGTATTTTCATGATAAAGAGATGTTGATTATCGGTGGTGAATCTAAGAAGAAACGGGAGTCATTATATCAGACGTTTAAAACAACTCCTAGATTGAAATTCCTTAATACAAACTATGACAAGTGTAATTTTGACTATGAATATTTAAAAGATTTTAAATTTGATATATTGATTGTCGATGAATTTCATAAAATGAAAAATTTTAGAGAAGCTAAACGTTCTGCTAATTTTTTCAAAATGGTTCGTGAGAATTGGAAACCTAGATATCGGTTTCCAATGTCAGGGACTCCGATTGAGAATCGTATATTTGATATTTATCCTGTATTTAAACTACTTGATGATGGCATGATATTAGGTGGCGAGCGATTCTTTGATAGTAACTTCGTTGAATATGTAGAAAGCACATTCAGAATATATTTGAGTCCACAAAGATATAAATTGATAACTAAAATAACTCCTGTTGGATTTAAACATCACACGTTTGTTAAAAAGCTAATTGCGCCGTATGTAATTAAAAAGAAACTAGATTTACCAGCAGGGCTATATAAATACGATATTCGGATTGAACCTAGTAAAGAATTTATGGCAAAGTATGAAGAAGTAAAAAAGTGTTCTGTAAACGCATCTGCTAGGTATGCCGCAGTAAGACAGTTCTTATGTGATACAGAAAGATACGGCTATAAGAATAATCCTAAGTTTGATGAACTGGAAAATATACTGACACAAACAGATAGTAAAGTTGTAATATTTTCATTTTTCAAATGTAGTATACGGGCGGTCTCTACATGGTTGAAAGAACATGGGTATGGATGTATTACGTGCATGGGGGGTGATGGAACTGATGCTCTTGACGTGGTGAATGAGTTTAAAAAAGACCCAAACTTGAGATGCCTTGTTACAACTGATAAAATTAACTTTGGGCATAATATTCAAGAAGCAAAGATAATCGTTGAATGGGAAAAGCCTATTAAAATAACAACTAGTATGCAAAGATTTGGTAGATGTTATCGTTCTGGTCAGACGAATGATGTTCATGCATATAGTTTCATTGTTAATAATACGGTTGAGGAAATTATATACGAACAGCTACAACTGAAAAAAGATGTAATTGAAAAGATTATAGATGGGCTTTCAACTGGCACGTCTACAAATGAATTAGAAAGCATGCTGATGCAAATTGAAACGGCGGTTTTAGAAAAATTTATGAAATCTTGAATTTAACATGTTGCGATGTGTTATAAATTATGATATATTGTTAAATAATGGATATTTAAATAAGTTAAGAAGGGTTGTGATATACATGGGTGTTAGATTTATCATCGGTGACTATAAAGTAAAGCCGACTGATATTGTCATCAACGAATTTAATCCGATGGTTGTCAAGAAAAAGAAACTCAATCCCAATCAGGGGAATATCATTCTATATGCAGAGTCGTTGGGTCTTACAAAACATGATATTGAATTTATAATGAAACATTGTACTGAAAGTGTTATTGTTGTCTGTGAAACCAAAAAAGCATTATGTAGTGTAAGAAAACACAAAGATGCTACAATAGAATATAGTGAAGGTTACGCAGAAGCCGCAAATCCGTTTGATGTCGCAAAACTAATCATATCTTGTAAAGATAGAAACTATGTGCATGAATTTTTAAAGTATAATAAAACTCAAATGTATATGGTTGTTAAGACCTTAGTGTCAAATTACATGTATCTTAAACCTGTTAATCAGGCGGCGATTGCTTGGTTGGATATCAATCTATACCGAGTGAATCCAGAGTTTTTATGGGCATATGCGGCAAATCGAATGGTGGCAGAACCGAAGATTAGGTTTCTTAAATGGCACTGGCAAAAAAAGAAAACAAATGATGATGAAGAATAGGAGCTATTATGTTATTTGAAAATTACAGACCGAAACTCTATAAAGACACGGTTGGCAGACAATCCCATATTGACCAGTTGAAACAGATGGTTGTAAATGGTGACCCGATTCCTCACTTATTATTCTTTGGGCCTCCAGGTACAGGCAAGACTACATTTGCAAAAGTCGTCGCAAATGAAATCTTTGGTGATAGATGTTCTAATAATTTCTTTGAGTTTAACGCATCGGCTGACCGTGGCATTGACTTTATCAGAAATGAAATTACCGATATAGCTAAACGTAGACCATTTGGTACAGCATACAAGATAGTACTTATGGATGAAGCGGATTACATTACACCAGATGCACAGGCATGTTTCAGACGTATTCTTGAAGAATACCAAAAGACAACTCGATTCATTTTTACAGCAAACTTTCCATATAAACTAATCCCTGCATTACACTCTCGTTTCGTATCAATGGAATTCCCCATTATTGATGTAAAAACGATTGCTATGAGACTTAAATATATTGCTCATTGCGAAGGTATGACAGGTATTGATGATAAACGTTTAATTGCGATGGCTAAGGAATCAAATGGTGACTTACGAAAAGCAATTAACATGTTACAAGGTGGTACTCCAGAATCACTTATATCGGCAAAGTTTGATACTTTAACCTTAGATGAATTAAGAGGGATGTCAACTAATGATAGAATAATGCTGGCGTACGCAGGTGATGCCGACCAGATATTTTCAAAAATCTGGGATTTGGTTCAGAAAGAGCAGGCATGGGAATATCTTGAACTGTTATCGAACTGTAATTATAAAATGAATATGAGTGTGCATAAAACGCTATTTCTAGCATCATTGCTGGATAAGTTAGGAAAATAATATGGCATCTCGTAAGAAAAAACATTTAACCCCACTCGAAGCGATTCAACAACATTGTATCAACTGTTCTGGTGGGGTTAAAGCCGAGGTTGAATTTTGTTGTGTAATAGATTGCCCATTATGGTCGTATCGTAATGGTGGAAAGAAGGAAATTCCCGTAGAAACGAATTTATGGGAAGAAATTATAGAAATCGAGGAATAAATCATGTCGGAACAATTTAAAGTAATGAGAGCATGGGATAAAGGTAGAAATAAGGTTGCATATGTCTATCGCGATCAGGCGACTGGTAATACTAAAATTGGTGAGTGTCTGTTTTATAATTGGTTCTATATTAAGAAATCTGATTATGACGCTCATCGGTCTTTACTCTTTAAGTTTAAAGAGGAAAAGACAATTTCTAGATTTGAGGATGTTGGTAAATATGTAAAGGTTTTTTATGATAGGTTACATACATCTGAATCTTTAAATAAAGACATGGAATATGTATGGGAATATCGTGATTACAATTTCAGGAAAATGTTAGAAAAATTAAAAATGATTGGTGTTCAGACGTACGAAGCCGATGTTCCAGCTTGGAAACGATGGCTAATTCAGGATGAGGTTTCTATTGACACGGATTATAAAATTGCATATTACGATATTGAAACTGATGATAGACATTCGGACGGCTTAACTCCTGGGAAATATCGGATTCTATCAATCGCATTTAAGTATTCTGATAGTAAGAATGCTGATGGTAAAATGGTATGGCTTGTAACCAAAGAAGATACAGATGAAGCTGAAATTGAGATGTTAACTCGTGCGGCAAAGATACTTAACAGTGTTGATGTTGTTATATCATTCAATGGGAAGAACTTTGATGACCCGTATATCAAATCCAGATTTATGCGTTATGGGATTATTGTTGACTGGCGCAAGATATTTTTACAAGACCAATGTTGGACGTTTAAGAAATACGGCCCAACGCTCACTTCACATTCATTAAATAATATTTCAAAATCAGTTTTAGGTCGTGGTAAAGTTGACCATACTGGACTAAGAATCTGGGATATGTGGAATAACAATAGAGCATTGTTAGAAGAATATAACCGTGAGGACGTTCAGTTGATGTATGATATTGAATGTAAGACGGGATTCTTATCGGCACATAGAGATATTTCTGCTATTGGTATGTGTTCTGTTGATGATTTGTACGTATCTAGGAAGATTGATAACTTTATACTTAAACAGGCACAAGAAGATAATGAATTTCATTTTAAAACGGTTGAACGTAATTATGATGAAGAAACAGAAGATAAAAGTTATGAAGGTGCATTTGTATTTCCTGCTGTTGTGGGTAAACATAGAAATGTTCGCGTAGTTGACTTTTCATCGCTATATCCGAATGTTATCAATACATTCAATATCTCACCAGATACATTTATTGAGGCTGATGATGATGTTCCTGATAACATGATTATCACAACACCGACTAGACATAGATATAGAAAAGACTTTATAGGAATCCTCCCTAAAGTTGTTATGAAACTTGCACAAAAACGAAAATATTACAAGGAATTGATGTCTAAAGAAACTCCTGGTTCAATGGAGCATAAGGTACTTGAGCGTATGCAGTACACATATAAATACTTTGGACTGTCTTTCTATGGTTGTATGGGTGAGCGACATAACCGAGCGTATGACCCCAGAATTGCAGAATCAATTACATTGACAGGACAATACTTTACTAAGAATTGTGCTAAATATGCAGAGAATAACAAGATTCCTGTTATCTATGGTGATAGTATAACAAAAGAACGAAATACGGTTATTATGATTGATGATGAGATATCAATAGTTTCATTTGAAGATTTGTATGCTATGACTAATTATAGAAGTGTTGATGGAGAAAAGGAAATCGGGCGTTTTGAAATTCCGATACTGGTTTTATCTTACAACTTTAAAAAGAATCAGAGTGAATGGAAACCTATTAAATGTGTTATTCGGCACAAAACAAATAAGAAGGTTTATTTATACAGGTATCCCGAAGGTATAACCAAAGTTACAGAAGACCATTCACTAATTGATAGTAATGGTAATGTGTTTAAACCGACTGAACATTTTAACGCATTTTCTATTCCTGCTTTGAAACCTAATAGATATTTACAAGAATTTGATTTACGTATATATTTACAAGATGATATTGATAATTTTAATTCCGCCGTTAGTCCAGAAAATATACATGCACTTCTGAGACTGTGTGCAAATTATATTTGTAATTCATCAACAATACAAACCGACGATATTTGCAAGTTCTTTCCCGAATTTAATACAAATTTGTTTGAAAGTGTAAATAGCTTTCTTAAACAATTATGTGGAGATAGGAACACCATTCCAGCGTTCATTTATAATTTAGAATCTAAGTATCAAAAGTTCTTTATTGAAGAAATAATGAATGGAAATTGTGTATATGAATCCACATCGGTTAATGTTATTAGTGGATTGTCGTATTTAATGAGAATGAATAATTACAAAATATTATGTAAAACTAATAAAGAAAGCTTTACAATAATAAGTCCAGATGCTAATTACGAAGCTCCTACAAATGAAACCGGATTAGAAGAAATAGAATATGATGATTATGTATATGACCTAAGCGTCGAGGATAATAATAATTTCGTAGACGCGATGGGTAATATTCTATTACATAATACCGACTCTTTGTTTTTAATCGGTTTAAATAAACATAGCAATGTTATGAAGATGATAGACAAACTATCCAAATTATGCGAATTACATGCGATTAAGAAGTTTAATTGTGATGTATGTACAATTAAAATGGACTATGACAAAGGGTTTAAAACATATCTTACTTTGGCTAAGAAACGGTATGCAGGGGTGTTAGATTATTTCGATGGACATGTTATTACAGACTTTAATATGTATATTGCTGGACTTGAATATAAGAGAACTGATGTTACTAACATTGTTAAGAAATGGCAATATGAACTTTTAAAGGTAATTCTGGAAACTGACGAAGACCCAGCATTTGATGATATCCGTTCAATGATACTAAAATGGAAATCCGAAACTTGTTCTGGTAAACTAACCGCCGATGATATTGTGATTTCGCAAACGATTACAAAAGACATTTCTGAATATGATGGTCGGCAAATGCATGTAATGATTGCCGAAGAAATGAAGGCCGATGGCAAAGAATTATGTGTTGGTGATAAAGTACAATATTTCATTATTGGTATTGATACTATGAAAAAGCCTATTCCTAAACCTATATATAAGTTCACTGGAAAATATTGTGAATCCTATTATTGGGATAATAAAATATTCCCGGCACTACACAGAATACTTGAGGTTGTTTATCCTAAAGCAGATTGGGCATCATATTATATGGGGTCAGGTGAAGTGAAAATGGGTAGAACAAATTTATGGTAAAATTACTATTGACAAATGTTAAATAATTTGTTATCCTAAGTAAAGGGGGGGGGTATTTATAATAAATCCCCCCCCCCGATATATACAGAAAGTGAGAATCCTACCAGTGCGATTACAAAAATACTTTGATGTCTATAAATACTTTTTAAAAGATATGGACTCAATGGAAGCTTTACTTGAAGAATGTAGGAAAACCCAAGTTTATCTTGGTGAGATTATTTTTTTAAAAGCAGAGATTGGGAAGGAGTATTCAAATAGCGTACGAAAACTAGAACATCAAACAGAAATGTATCGAGATATGGTATTCGATAGTTTAAAAAAAAGAGCCATATCCACCACAGAATCTATTGTAAGAGCTAAGGTGGAGTACTTATATGGTGATACCTTACAAGAATTGCGAGAAAAGCGAGATGATTTAAAAATAGATTATGAGTGTATTCACGACATATATTATGCTATGATGCAGAGGAAAGATATTCTTGTTCAAATAATAGACCGTTGGAAATTTAAAGATGAATACGAAGCCTGTATATTAAAGAATTCGGAGTTTATAAACTATATTAAGCGAGGTTAAGTAATGGATATCCCACAATATTATCAAAATATTTTCAAAGGATATACACAGAAATTATTAGCAAACTTTACACGCAATTGTAATATCTGTCATGGAACTGGATATCATCTTATTGATGGTGATATGTTCAGAGATTGTGATTGCATTAAAAATTTTAATAGGTTGAAAAAGTACACAAATATTGGTATAAATGTTAAACACATCGGACGTGAAATGTCATGGTTTAAAAATGAGTTCAGCGACAATACCTACAATAAAATTAAAGAGATTGAAAATAATTTAGATGAAGCATTAAAAGTTAACTTTATAATATACCCTGCTAATAATAACATGTGGGGTGCTAGTCACATAGGAAATCAAATAATTAAGTTCTGTGTAGATAAAGATAAACAGTGTGCCGTTGCTAGTTCTAAGAACGTTATGGACTTATTCTTTTCTTGGGATAAACCAGAATTACAAGAATGTATTGAATATTTACAATGGGTTGATGTTCTTTTAATTGACGATTTTGGTACTGAATATAATAGTAAAATGAAAGAAAATAATTCGTTTGTATCAAATAGCTTTAATGGATTTTTAATGGAAAGAAAACGAGCAAACAAGGCAACTATAATTGCAAGTAATTTCCATATTAAATACTTAAAAGAAACATACTCAACAGAAATCCAAAATGTGATTACTACTAATTTTGTCGGATTAAAGATAAATTCAAAAACACAAAAAAAGACAGAATTTGATGGTATGCTGGTTAAATTACAACAACCGACTCTTAAATGTTGTTTTGATGATTTAGAGTCAATAGAAGTTACTTCAAAATCTAAACGAAAGTCGGTGTTTTGATTATATATGATTACTGAAAATCTTGATGTTGAATATTCTATATTTTTATTATTATTTTCAAAAGAAAAAGAAACCGTTCTGCGTACGTTGTTAAGCAGGAATGTTGAACCAGAATACTTCGGTGCATTATTTCATAGAGAAATCTTTGAACAAATAGTAACGTTATTTAAACAAGGTACTATCCTTACACTTTCAGTATTTAAAACTACATTTTTATCTCGACCAGGCTCTAAATCTGACGATGAGATTAAAATGACACAGTTTTTAAAATGTGTTAAAGGGGCTAAGGCGGGATTACAAGACCTTGACCATCTTGTTGATATGCTAATTGAGATGTATGTCATGAGGAAAATGCTTAGTAAAATGAGCGAAGCCGTTGACCAACTGAATAAGACACCGATTACAGAAATAATACATGATTTTGAAATTCATCAAAGAAAATTAAAATCATTACTGGAAAAGACATCCGTTAGAAGCGTAATGGGTTTAAAGTCAGGATTGGATGATAGGGTTGCACGTGCAAAAGTTGTTAATCAAGACCCAGATGCGGCTGGGATGGTTTGTACTGGATATAAGAACTTAGATAAATGGATTGGTAGACAATCACCTGGGCAGTTTGTTATTTATCAGGCAAGAACAGGTGTAGGGAAGTCTATGTCGTTGATGGGCACGGCATTATCTAATTTTAAAAGGGGGTTAAAGGTTATTGTAATAACGATTGAAATGAGTGCAGAGGACTATCTGTATCGTTTCGACTCGAATTTAACAGGGATTGAATATTCTGAATTTTCAATGGGTGCTATTGTTAATGACCCTGATAAAATGGCGATATGGCGAGAGCGCATTAAGCAGTGTGGTAAACCTGATAGCGATATTCTTGTTTATTGGGTACCTAGTAATTGTACGCCGGCGAAGGTTGATGATATAATTGCAAATAATCCGTTTAAACCAGATTTAGTGATAGTAGATTATGCTGGTGATATGAAAGCGGGTTTGCGTGGAATTGCAGATTACGACCCTAAATCACATGCTGAAATATATTCGGCATTAAAAGAGTTTGCAGGTAAGTATGAATGTGTTGTGTATACAGCACAGCAATCTAAACGTGGTACTGCTGGCAAAGCTAGTACTGAAACTGGTTCTTGGTCTGATGTTTCTGGTAATAAAGCTGATATTATGATTGCGATTGAAGTTACAAAAGAAGATGAAGATTTTATGACAGAAGTCGATGGTAGTGTAGTTATCGGTAGAATGACAGTTTCTATTATAAAAGGTAGAAATATTCCTAAATGCAAAACACATATAATTCCCAGATTTAAACGCATGACATGGTTGGAAAAAGAAGAAAATGAAATGATTCTAGCTGGTAGCGGTAAAGAAATTGAAACCGTGAAAAAGCAATTTGAGAATAAACTAAAAAGTGCTGATATGAAATTGGAGGTATCCCCTAAACACGCAGATACTCAAACACAGGAGTTCGATTTATTGGCGGATGATGAGCAAATTTAAATATTTTTTAAATATTTTTTAAATATTTTGTTGCAATTTGTTAAACAATGTAGTATATTAGTATCCAATGGAGGTTAATCAATGGATATACAGGTATCATGTGATGAACTTAAACGGTTCTTAAAAAAGTGTTATACGGGCGGGTTGGTAAAAGACTTGGTTGTTCAAGCCAGTGAAGAAAAAGGCTTGGTTGCTAGATTTTCTACGAAAGAACGTTCATTCTACGCAGAAGTCTATCTTAAAGGTGTTAAAGTGACAGAGGAAGGAGTAATCAAGATTCCTCATGTTAAGAAACTGATGGAAGTCATTTCACGTTCAGATTCCAATATGATTAGAATCAAGTCGAATGATGATGTATTTGTAATCACAGATGGTTCGGCTGTTGGTAAAATGAAGGCAGACATGTTACAAGTAGATGCCGCAAGTACTATTGACTCATACAGAGAAATTCAGAACTTGGGTAAAATGTTTGATACTGAAAAACTTATACATATTATGCCTGGAATTGAATATAAAAATGGTGTTAAAATACCTTGCGGGATGATAAGTGAAGTACTAAAAGACGCAAAGGCATTTGGTTATGAAGTTTACAATTTTGTTGCTACAAAGAACAAAGAAAACAAATATCAGTTGAAATGTATTATTGTTAATGAACATACCACAGAAAAGCATCAACGGGTGATTGCAGAAACTGATTTTATCGGTGACATTAGTGGTGTAAACAACATTAAAGTTGCTAAAGGCTTCCGAGAAATAATGGATGGTGTACTTGGTGAAGAAAAAGAAACTATTGACATATATTTTGATGAGTTGTCTTTACTCATAACAGACAATTCAACATTCTATTTCAATTTACACACACTTGATGATAATAACTAAGGAGAAATAACAATATGGCTATTTACAATGCTAGTGAACTAATGTCAAAACTTTCACATGGTAAACGTGAAATCCGTGAATTTGAACCTAAACTTGGCAAACTATATCGCCTATGGATACCCAAGAATGAAGTCTGTTATGTTAAAAAACATTTCAATATTCAATCAATTCCATCGATTAGAAATTGCCGATTGAAGGCTGTAACCTGTATTAACACCGATCCAGGCAAACCTGTACGTAGTTGCCCCATATGTGAGTATATCGATGCACAGTGGGAATTGTGGCGTAATACGAATGATAAAAAAGAAAAAGAAGAAATTCAAAAATGTGTAAATAAATTATCGGCTACATATTTCTATGTAAATGCAATCGATGCCGATGATGCTGATTTAAAATTTGTTGCTTTGAGACTAACAAAGAGTTTATTTGAAAGTTTCAGTATGGCAATTCATGATACACCGATTGAGAATATCATCTGGCAGTTTAAAAAGACCGATAAAAACGGAAAAATTGAATATATGTTATTAGAATCGCCAAATGATTCACGTGCAGTTGAACTTTGTAATGAGTATGACATGCTTGCAATGAGACCATTTGCTGATGGTGGGCCTGTTGATTTGGATGCGGCATTGACATATGAAACGAATGAAAAAGATTATATCAATCTTTTAACTGGCAATGGTGATTCTAATGAAACTGATGATGACTCCGTACATGTTCCAGAGACTGCACCTAAGAAGAAGGTGGAATCTAAGTCTAAATCTGTTGTAGTTGACGATGAGGATATTAGCTTAGATGATATTGGACTCGATGATTTAGAAAATGATGAATTACCTAAATCAGAACCAGTACAACCGAAACCTGTTGCAGACCTAGATGATGATTTAGAACTTTCAGACGATTTTGGTTTAGACGATACAGAGCCGAAGGTAGAACCTAAAGTCGCATCTAAAGTCGCATCTAAAAAAGTAGAACCTAAGACAGAACCTAAGACAGAACCTAAAGTAGAAGATATTACTCTCGATGATTTAGATTTGGACGATTTAGAGTTGGACGATGTAGAACCTGTAAATAAAATCAAAGTCGGTGCAGCAGACCTTAATGAAAATAAAAATAACACAGAATATGTTCAGGCAGTTATAAATGCATTGGCCGAACAGGGTAAAATGACGGTTGGTGAAGATTATAGAACTAATTTAAAAACTGCATATGCGGTTCTTAAAAAGAATAATCTCACGGTTGAAATTAACGAACCCATCGAAGTCCCTTTCTAATATCGGATTTAGTAACTGATATAAATTAGTAATGTGGTTATGGTGTTATCACATCATAACCACCTTTTTAAAAGGCATTAATTATGGAAAAAAAACAAATGAAAATGGCAGACTTTTTGAAAAACATAAATTCAAAAATGAAAAAAGAGTATGGTGCCGACGTTATATACATGGGCAATGATGCAGGTAACTTTGAACCATATGAAACTGGATTTCCTACAATAGATAATATAAATTCTGGCATAGGCGGGTTTCCTCGTGGAGGGGTTACCCTTATACATGGGCTTGAAAGTACTGGTAAGACAACATTGGTACTTGATGCTATCAAATATAATATGCAAGTTAACTCAACATCTACTGCTTTATTTATAGATGTTGAAAACTCTTTGACAAAAGACTTCTTAACTAGAATGGGAATAGACCCGCAACGGCTAACATTAACAAACCTTAATACTGAAGATGCACTAACGATTGCAAAAGATGCAATCCAGGCAAACATATATGACATTATTGTCATCGATTCCCTTGCTAAACTAGATTCAAAGAACATGATTGAGGGTGATTTAGGTGATAAGAAACAGAGAAACCAACGAGCAAGGATTATCACTGAATTTCTACGCTTTATTTCATTTACATTGAGACAATCAAAGACCGCTCTAATTCTTATCAACCAAGAAATAGAAAATCAAGATAAAAAAACCCCATATGACCCTGATACTGTATTGCCTTGTGGTAAACAACAGGTATACTCAGCCAACTTACGGCTCCAAATTAAACGCTCTAAGAAGATTAAAAAAGGTGATGCTGTGGTTGGTTACATGTGTTCCATAACATCGGTTAAGAATAAAATTGCCCCATATGAACGTGCAAAGACTATGTTATCATTCCTGTATAGCAGAGGATTCGTACGAGAGTTTGCACATTTAGATTATCTTGAGATGTTAGGAATTGTAAAAAAGAATATGGGCTATTATAGTTTTGTAGATTCAAAATATTATAGTAATAAGTTTAGAGCTGGTGATATTGGAGAGATATTGGAAAACATTAAAGCGAATTTCGGGCAGGATTTAACACAAATTAAACCGAGTGATATTGATTATGAAACCGATGGAAGCGAGGAAGTTACAACCGCAGATGACGAATAATATACAAATGTTAATCGGTGATGTTAGAGAAACTTTAAAAACCGTTCCAGATAACAGTGTTAATTGTTGTATTAGCAGTCCACCTTATTATGGACTACGTTCATATGTTCCTGATACCGCTGAATATAAGTGCGATGAAATTGGTATAGAACAATCTCCTGAAGAATTTATAGAAAATCTAGTTAATGTTTTTAGAGAAGTTAGACGGGTTCTAACAGATGATGGTGTTTGCTTCATAAACATTGGAGATAGTTATTATAATTACCGCCCAGGTAAAGGACAGGCACTTGTACAACAAGGTCTGGATACTGAATTAAGAGGTAAACCACAGGAATGTGCTAGGCGTGCTAATCGTTTGGATGGGTTGAAAGAAAAGGATTTGATTGGTATACCCTGGATGTTAGCATTTGCACTGCGCAATGATGGTTGGTATCTCAGACAAGATATTATATGGGCAAAGGCATGTAGTGGGGTTTATAGTGGTGGTTCTGTTATGCCTGAATCAACCAAAGACCGTTTCTGCCGTAGTCATGAATATATATTTATGCTAACTAAGAGTTCTAAATACTTTTTCAATATAGATGCCGTTTCTGAAAAGGTTGAAGCGATAAACCGTATATACTCAAATAATAATATGGAAAATCGAAAAGGTAAAGGCGATGAACAGTTTGCAATAAATGGTAAAAGTCAAGATGCATGGTATGCTAAGGCAAGAGAACGGATTGCCGCTGGTGAGGAATTGAAACGAAATCGGCGAAGTGTATGGACGGTTCAGATAAGACCGTCAAAAGTTAGTCATTATGCAACATATCCATCTGAACTCGTAGAACCATGTATCCTTGCGGGTTGTCCTGAAAATGGTGTGGTACTAGACCCATTTGGCGGAACTGGTACTACCGCTGTTACAGCTACAATACTTGGAAGGAATGCAATCCACTGTGACCTTGACCCAAGAACCGCTGAGTATATCGCCGCACGAAAAATAGAAATAATTAAACAGCGAAATAGTGATGGTGAAACTATAAGTAATGGCAAAATCATAAAAACCAGAAAATTGTTTTAGGAGTAAATACTATGCCGAGCACAAACGCAAATAAAATTGAAAGAAGCGAACTGTTTAATACCCTGTTTAGCGAAGCTGAAGAGCGAAACGAATTTCATGCGGCAGGCGTCAAAATTGAAATTGCCGAACAAATTTTCCGCATGATGGAAAAAAGAAATATGACCCAGGCCGATCTTGCCAGAAAACTTGGCAAAAACAGAGCTTACGTTTCAAAAATTCTTAAAGGAAACACCAACTTCACAATAGAAACTCTTGTGCTAATCGCCAGGAGTCTGGAAGCTGAATGGGACTTTCAACTTGTTACAAGTTGTTAATGGAAATGAATCGGAGAGCATTTAAAATGAACTATATTGGAATTGACCCAGGATTAAATGGTGGTATTGCTATAATAGACCAAGATAATAATGTAAAGCTTTGTATTCCTATGCCTGTAAAGAATGGTGAAGTTGATGTTAGAACTTTGGCGGTATATATACAAAATGCGATAAAAGAATCCCAAACATTTGCGATTCTTGAAAAGGTTGGTGCTATGCCTGGGCAAGGTGTTTGTGCAATGTTCACATTTGGTCAAGTCGTTGGTGAGATAAAAGCAACCCTGAAAATATTAAAGTGTCCATTTGAAGAAGTAACGCCACAGAAATGGAAGAAGTGTGTTCTTGAAGGATTACCATGGAAAGCGACAATTAGTAAGTTTATAGCATCAGAAAACGCTGATGAAAATACTATAGCTGAATTAAAAAAAATACATAACCGTTCAAAGGCGAGTGCTAAAAAAGATGCAAAGCTTGTTGCCTGTAAATTTATTGAGAAACGGTTTCCCGATGTAGACTTATACAAAGGAAAGAAAAATCCTCATGATGGTATGGCAGAGTCACTATGTATGGCGGTATATGCTAAACAAAATTGTTGAATATTGTTATAAATTGTGATATACTGTATATAACTAGATAACATAAGGATTTATACTGATGAATTATATCGGCTCTAAATTGTCTCTACAGGAGTTTATAGAAAGCTCAATAAGGGAGTTCACAGGTTATACCAGTGGTAATGGTAGAGTATTTGCAGACATATTTGCCGGTACTGGTGCCATTTGTAGCATATTTCGGCAGAATGGATATAAAGTTATTGCGAATGATAATTTATATTTTAGCTATGTTTTAAATAAACATTTAGTTGAAAATACACAAAGTGTATTAACGAATCCTGTTAATTTAACAGAGTTTACCGAAGAAATAGAAGGGTTTATTTACAAAACATATTGTGCTGGTTCTGGCTCTGGTAGGAATTATTTCAGTGATACAAATGGCAAAAGGTGTGATTTTGTTAGAACATTACTTGAGTCGATGCGTGATTATAATGAAATTACGGCACCTATGTATTATTGGTATCTTGCCAGTTTAATAAACTCTATTGATAAGGTTGCAAATACAGCATCTGTATATTCGGCATTTCTAAAACACATTAAAAAATCCGCACAGCGAATGTTTGAAGTCTCTATGTTGCCGATTATAGATGGTATATTTGGTGAAGTTTATAATGAAGATGCAAATATTCTGATTCGGAAGATACAGGGTGATGTGCTTTACCTAGACCCACCGTACAATGAACGTCAGTATGATTCTAATTATCATATCTTAGAAACGGTTGCAAGGTATGATAATCCCGAAGTATATGGTAAAACTGGGTTGCGTAGAAATTCAAATGCTAAAAGTGCGTTCTGTTCTAAGAAAACGGTTAAAACTGTATTTGAAGATATTATTGCAAATGCAAATTTTAAGTATATATTTTTAAGCTATAATAATGAAGGGTTGATGGGATTTTCTGATATAGCTGAGATAATGGGCAAATATGGTGAGTATAAATCAAAGTATCAAGTAAATAAGCGGTTCAAATGTGATGCAGATGTTAATAGAACGTTTATAGCAGATTCTACATATGAATTTATACATTGTTTAAAAAAAGGATAATTATGATTAAGAAAATTATACTAAGAAACTTTCAATCACATGAAGATACTGAAATCGAGTTAAATAATACCATGAATGTTATTATCGGTGATTCAGATTCTGGTAAGTCTGCTATACGGCGTGCAGTACAATGTTTAACCAGGGCAATTCCGTTCTATTTAAGATTCGGTGCCGATGAGGGCTTTGTACAAGTAGACTTTGATGATTGTTCAATCACACGGGTTTATAAAAGAACAAATACAACCAAATGTCCTAGTTGTAAAGAATCGCTTGGTGAAAACAAACGGGTATGTGGTGAGTGTGGTACTATAATACAGGATAAGCCAGCGGCAGACTATTACATTGTAGATGGTCAGAAGTATGAAAAGTTTGGTGTAACATTACCACCAATGATTATTGAGAAACTACGGATATGTGATGTGGTATTTGGGGACTTATCGGTGAATATAAACATACAGACTCAGTTCGATGATATGTTTTTTATAGGTAAGAAATTTGATGGCAATAACCGAAATAAACTTATATCAGGACTAGTTCCAGATTCTGAAAAGGTTGATATTGCAATTAAAGATTTAAATGCAGAAAAAAATGATATACGTAGTGAATTAAGATTCTTAGACAATGAATATTCGGCGAATTTAAATAAAATTGAACTGGTTAAGTCAGATATAGACGAATTAAAAGAATTATACCAGAACATTGAAGCTTTACAAATACGCATAGATGAAGATACTCAGACATACAATGAGATACTCACGATTAATGATATTTTAAAACAAATGGGAAACCTGTCCGCAATTGGCGATTTTTTATCTAATCAGGGCGATGTATTGAATAAAGCTATGTTATTCATAGATAAGATAATGAATAAGATAGATAAATACAATGATATCGACACGATAAATAATGAATTAAGCGGGTTATCAATCGCAAATGTGAGTTTACCAGATATCAATCTATTGAATATATCTAAAGATATTGTTGAAGAATTGCAGGTTAAGACAAAGTTGTTTGATGATATTTCCCAAACAAGCGATATCTATAAAAATACTAAGGTAACTGATTTAGTTATTCCTCCGGCGTTGTCTAAAGAAAAGGTTGAAGCATTGTTAGATAAAGTCGAAACAACTATTCTAAAGATAAAAGATATAGAAACAATCAAGAGTACGTTAACTGCCACAGACGAAGAAACTAACAAACTAACAGAACAGACTGAGAAATTGTGTAGCGAAAAAACAAAAATTCAATCGGAATTCAAAGACAGCAACGGGGATTTAATTTGTCCACATAGCGGTGACGTATATGCAGATGAGTGTCTTGTAAGATTTTGTAAATAAATATTGCAAATTGTATCGATTTGTGATACAATATATAAGATTGGAGTATAACTATGCAACCCCTGGTTTATTGTACAGATATCCATTATGGTGCGAACCCCCTGTGCCGTAAAGATAATTATAATCAAGCGATACTGAATAAATTAGAATATTGCTTAAAAGTAGCAAAAAAGAACAATGCAATTCTGTTAATCGGCGGTGACCTTTTTGATAAACCGAATCAGAACTTCTACGATTTAATATTTTTAATGGCTCTATTTAAAAAGTATTCAACTGTAAGGGTTATTGTTAATAGGGGGAATCCTAGTCATGATGGATTTATTGAGAACTCTCCATTAACATTATTTGAACAATCGAATATTCTTGAAACGTCTGATAATCGGGATTATGTTGATATCGGTGATTTGCGAATAATATTTGCACCCAACGCAGATGACCCGATGAGCAAAGATAAACATATCAGTAAGCATCAACAGAACTATTTAATGACACATCATCTTATAGTTGATAAAGCGACCATATATAATCATTTATTAATGGATGATTTTGTAACTGATTGCGATATCGTATTCTGTGCAGATTATCACCCATTTCAGGGAATATTAAATCGTAATGGTACATTGTTTGTTGCCCCTGGTTCTATTGCTAGAAGAAAATATACAAAAGATAACATAGAAAAAGAACCTATTTGTTATCTAATACTTGATAACGATATAAAAGAAGTTAAAATTAAGTATGATAAAGATGTATGGGTTGATAAAAAAGACACTGAAAAGATTGATGAAACCGAACTTGACATGCATGGGTTCTATAACGAGTTTACATTAGCTGAATCTGATTTATCATTAGAAAGTGCATGGAAACGATTTGCAAAAGATAAGAATATCGAGAATTCCGTATATGAATATATTTCAAAACGGATATTTGGTCATATAATTTAAATAGGGAGATACCGATGAATATCAATGAGTACAAAACCAGAATTAAAGAGCTTGAGTTGAGAATTGGCAAGGTTCAAAAGGAATATGACAGACAGCAAATAATTAAAGACCAGAGTCTTGAAAAGCTATCTAAATTGGGAATTGAGGATATTTCAACCATAGATGATAAACTAACGGAAATGAAAACGGATATAGAAACTAATCGTGCAAAACTTGATAAATACCTAGCATCGTTTGAGTCTAAACTTAAAACAGTTGAGGAATTACTTAAATGAAGGAACGTTACTTAAAAATATTAGGAAGTTTTGAAGGAATCCAACGCAGAACCGATGATATTTCTAAGAGAGTTGCTGACCAAACAGAGGCGGTTTCAATGATAGAATCTGCATTTAACCCTAAAGCCGTTTCGAGGGCTAGAGCGAGGGGAATGTGGCAATTCATGCATTACACCGCGAGACTATATGACCTTGATATGACATCATTTGTCGATGAAAGATACGATCCTTACAAATCATGCCATGCCGCGGCAAAATACCTCAAGGATTCGTACAACATTTTCGGAGACTGGTCTCTTGCAATCGCCTCATATAACTGTGGAGCAGGCAATGTACTGAAGGCCATTCGCCGGTCAGGCGGAAAAACCGACTTCTGGGAGATTTACAATTATCTTCCCAGAGAAACACGTGGCTATGTGCCCATTTTCTTTGCAGCTCTATATACTTTGAAATACTATCCCGAACACGGGATAGTACCCCAACAATCTTCACTCCCGGCCCATGTTGACACGATTCATGTCAACAAGATGCTTCATTTCCAACAAATTTCCGATGTTATAGGTATACCGATGGAAGAACTCCGTCAGATTAACCCACAATATCTCCACGATATTATTCCCGGAAAGGAAAAAACCTATATCCTCAGACTTCCGCACAACTACACCATGCAATTCGTCAACAATGAAGAGTCGATCTATTCCCACAAGGATACACTTTTCTTCAGCGATATTGCTATTAAAAAGGTCAAAGAGAAAGGCGGTACTGAGGGCAGCATGACCACGCACACCGTAAAATCGGGAGAGACATTGGGGAGTATCGCAAGGAAATATCGCACAACTGTCTCCAACATCAAGAGATGGAACAACCTCAGGAGCGACATTATTCGTGTAGGACAGAAACTCCGTATAGGAG